>CAYJHK010000052.1:0-10363 GCA_964369515.1 uncultured Desulfovibrionaceae bacterium | reverse complement strand
GGGTTTTCCTTCCCCCCAGATAAAAAAATAGCTGACTAAAGGCAATAGCCACGTACTTTTTAATAGAGTTTCCCCACATTAATTGTGTCGCTCTCTCACCCAAACGTTTTTTTAACCCCACACAAAACAGCCTGCCAAATTTTAGAAAAATATTAACGCAGACTGAAACGGTTTTCCCATGAATACGCTAACAATAATTCGTAAATACAGCTACTTACTTACACTCTGCCTAAGCTGCATTTACCTTACCGCATGTTTTGTACCCAATAAATACATTGCAACATTAAGTTTAAGCGAAGACGCTTATACCTTTGAGTTTATAGGCGAAATGCGCATGATGTACATGTATGATACCTCATTGAGCAACGATGCCGGCATTGATATGGAAAAGGCGGCGGAGCAGGTGCTTTCCGAATTTAAACGCCTGATGCAAGAACGTAAGCCGCATATTTTTGAATTGCGCAAAAAGACCGCAACGATTTTTCAGACAAAATTTTCCTACACATCCCCCTATGAATTTCCCGAAGTTACGGGACTTTTCCATATCCACAAGCAAGGAAATGTGCTTACTCTCACTTCAAGGCGCATAAGCAAAGAAGAGCATAATATACTGAAAAAAGACAACATCCCTTCTAAGGGTGTCTTATGTGTAAAAAGTTTTGGAAAAATTTTGCAGAGCAATGCGCACAGCCCCTCAAATATTTTACAACAATGTTCCACATGGAAGCTTGAAAACCTTGACGAGGGCATAAAAATGATTATTCATTTTCAAGGAGACGCTGATTAAGCTAAGATAACCAGAAATCGGCTTTCAAAAGTCCTTGACTTAAATGGATTACACACCGGACTTTATTCAAGGATTTTTTACAAGATTTTTTTCCAAGATTTTTTCATAGAAGAGGCTAGAATGCTCCAAAAAACACGACTGCTTACGCCGGGGCCGACACCCATTCCTTCTCGAGTACGTTTGCGCATGGCACAAGAAATGCTCCACCATCGCAAAAGCGACTTCAAAAATATTATGCTCGCTTTACAACCAAAATTACAGACACTTTTTGGCACAACACAAGCAGTTCTTCCCTTGGCTTGCTCCGGCACAGGTGCCATGACGGCGGCGGTGGAGGGACTTTTTCACCAAGGAGAAAAGGTGCTCGTGGTCAATGCCGGTAAGTTTGGTGAACGTTTTGGAAACATTGCACAAAATCATGGCTTGCACGTACATGAGCATGTGCTTGATTGGGGCAATGCGCTTAGTGCCGCCGACATTGAACATATTTTACAAGAAAATCCCGATATTTGCGGCGTACTTATACAACTGAGCGAAACATCCACCGGCGCATTGCATCCCGTGCAAGAAGTGGCATCCATCACCAAAAAGCGTGAAGTATTGCTGGTGGTTGATGGCATTTCCGCCGTTGGCATATCGCCGTGCCCCATGGACGCTTGGGGTATTGATGCCCTTTTAACCGGCTCCCAAAAAGGGCTTATGGTTCCGCCCGGCTTAAGCCTGCTTGCCCTATCTGAACGAGCGTGGGAAAGAGCCAACAGCATTGAACAGCACTGTTTTTATTTTAATTTACCCAAGGAAAAACAAAACATCCTCAAAGGACAGACGCTGTTTACCGCGCCTGTAAGCCTGCTGCTGGCACTGGACGAAAGCCTTGATATGATATTGGAATTTGGCCTTGAGGCACTTTATGGCAAGCAATGGGCATTGACCATGCTCGCACGTTGCGGCATCACGGCTCTTGGACTTGAGCTTTTTGTAAAAGATCATTTTACTTGGGGACTTACCTCTATACTCTTGCCGCCTGAGCTTGACGGCGGCCACATCTTAAAACTTGCCGAAAAAAATCACGGCGTTGTTATGGCCGGCGGACAAGACCACCTTAAAGGCCGCATTATCCGCATGGGACATATGGGCTATGTGGATTTTTCCGACATACTTGCCGGCCTATATGCCCTGTCACATTCCCTTAAAGAAGCAGGGGCTTCTTTGCCTTCATGCGACTATTTGGAACAAGCTATGGAGGCATATGCATCGGCTTTAAACGCCCCCTATAGCAGTAATATTACACAAAATTGGAGTTAAATTATGGATGATTGCACTAAAATGGCACCGCCCACCCTACCGCAAGTAACATTTTCTACCTTCATACTCTCGCTTGCTTCTTCTGCGCTGATGCAACTTGGCGAAGTACCAAACCCCGACACCGGTCAAATGGAAGAACATCCGGAACTGGCACGCCATACCATTGATATTTTGGAAATGTTGCAATGTAAAACCAAGGGATGCCTTGAGCTTGACGAAGAGCTCTTACTTAAAGATATTTTGTATGAAGTGCGCATGAAATATGTCATCAAAACTCGCTGATAAGCATATACACCTTTGCACACAAAAAATACCATACAGGAAACACTGCTTAAAAAACTTTGCTATAGCTTCAAACGAAAAAGGTGAGGATAATGACAAATACTAAAATAAAAGTGGGACTTATAGGAGTTACCGGATACACGGGGATGGAGCTTGTACGTCTTTTAACAGGCCATCCGCACATGCAACTCGTGCTGGCCTCTTCACGCTCAGAAGCCGGTAAATTGTTGGCAGATCATTATCCCTTTATGCAAGGTTTACCCGGCGGCGACGTGCGCATTTCTGAACCCAATATGCAACAAGCAGCCGAGCAATGCGACGTGGTCTTTTTAGCCGTTCCCCACAGTACCGCCATGAGCATGGGAGCGGAACTTCTCGCAAAAAATGTAAAAGTTATCGACTTATCGGCGGATTATCGCTTGCGAGATGCCACGGTTTACGAAAAATGGTACAATGTGCCGCACACCGAACCCAAGGCTCTCAAGCAAGCCGTCTATGGCCTGCCGGAACTTTATGCCCACAGCATTGCCGATGCACAGCTCATAGCCAACCCCGGCTGTTATCCTTCTGCCAGTATCTTAGGTCTTTATGCAGCACTAAAGCATAAAATTATCGCCCTTGACGATATTGTCATCGATGCCAAATCAGGTACAAGCGGTGCCGGACGCAAAGCCAGTGTTGGTTCGCTTTTTTGTGAAGTATATGATACATTTAAAGCATACAATCTTGGTAAACATCGACACACACCGGAAATAGAGCAAGAACTGTCAGCCATTGCCGGAAAGGAGCTTGTCCTTTCATTTAATACGCATCTTTTGCCCATCAATAGAGGTATTTTGTGCACTATGTATACAAAATTGCTTCAGGATATGCGCCTTGAAGACGTACACGACATCTATAAAAAAACGTGGGAATTAAGCCCCTTTGTGCGTGTGCTACCCATGGGGCAACTGCCGGAAACAAAAAACGTGCGAGGTACCATGTTCTGCGACCTTGGGCTGGTGGTGGATGCACGCACCAAACGACTCATTGTGGTCAGCGCCATTGACAATGTGTGCCGCGGCGCATCCGGTCAGGCTCTTGCCAATGCCAATATTATGTTTGGTTTACCTGTGAGTACCGGACTGATGCTTGCCCCCCTTATCCCCTAACAGGCTGTTGAAAAAGGGTAATCTACGTCGTCAGATTCGTTTTTTACTACGGTCATTGCGAGGAACCTGCGACGAAGCAATCCATACTGATTTCATTCTAGATTGTTTTACTGCGCTCGGAATAACTTTGAATTAAAAGAAAAGTCCAAGCTAAAGCCTGAGTTAAGCAATAGTCACAAAAAGTAAATTAATCCGTGCTTCCTTAAATAATTGGAGATTTCATGATACATCTACACTCATGCCCCAAGGCGCACAGTCTTGAGCTTGATAAGGCCATATCGCCGGCACAAACTGTTGAGCGAGTGCGTGCGCAATTAAAAAGTCTTGAACTGGATATTTTGTCACGAGAAAAGGACGTTGTGCGTGTAGATGTGGGACGGCTGGGTATTGCTGTATACCTGAGCAGTTGCGGCGCAGATGCCTTACGAGTCATGCCAACACGTAAGCAAATGGGCAAGGGTGCATCCCCCATACAAGCCGAAGCCTCTGCGCTCATGGAGCTTATGGAACGGTTTTCGTTTTTCTCCTTTTGGGAAGAGCTGCCCGGCTGCGTCCAATGCACATGGAGTGAAGCCCAAGAAAAATTTGGCGATGCGCTCATTCCCATTGCGCACATCTTAAAAGCCGTAGAAGATGACATTTGCGAAGAAAAGGCCGCCGCATTGCTCGACCTCTTACCATGGCAATTTTTTCCGCTCACTGATTTGGTCAATGGGAAAGAAATTTGGGCGCCGCTGAACTGGTTTAAGAAACTCGGTGAGTTTAACGGAACTTCTGCCGGAAACACTCAAGAAGAATCAATATTACAAGGGCTTTGCGAACTTGTGGAACGTCATGTCTGTTGCCACATCGACAGAGAAAAGCGCATCACTAAGACTATTGATACAAACAGCATAGAAGACGGCGTGTTAAAGCAATTACTCGCCGCCTTTGCCAAGGAAAATATTCACATCACCTTGAAAGATTTTTCAGCCGAAATGCCCATACCCACCGTGGCCGCCGTGGCCTATGACGAGAGCACCTTTCCCGACAGCTCGGAAATCGTCTTCACCGCCGGTACCGCCACAAGCCCCGTCAAGGCCGCCATCCGTGCCGTAACCGAAGTGGCGCAACTTGCCGGTGATTTCTGTACCCAAGCCTGCTATGAAGCTTCAGGACTCAGTAAATTTACGGAGCTTAAAGACATTGCGTGGCTTCTCCAAGGCGAAACTGTCGAACTCAGTGCATTGCCAAGCGTGGAAAATGACGACATTATGCTTGAGTTACAATCACTTATTCAAAAACTAGCTCAAATATCCTATCCCGTATATGCCATAGCCACAACGCACAAAACTCTTAATATTCCTGCACATTATTGCATTGTACCCGGCTTAGCCTTTCGAGAAAGAGATACAAATCAAAGTCTTGGGCTTTTTGTGGGGCGTTTGCTGGTGGAAGAATGCCCTGAAGTGTTGGCTTATAAAGGCTTGGCTATTTTAGAGGAATGTTACCCCAACGCACACTTTTTACCTTTTTTTCAAGCCATGCTCGCACTACGTCAAGAAGATTATACAAAAGCGCACACACTTTTTGCCAAGTCCGAACCTCTACAGCCGGATGGCGATGCCAAGGGGCTGGCGGCTTTTTATGCCGGCTATGCACTAACACTCCAAGAACAGTGGCAAAACGCCCTGCCCTTCCTTGAAAAAGCTGTGAATCATTGCCCGGACATGAAGGAATACAATAACCTGCGTGGTGTAGCTCTGTTTAAACTGAAAGATTTTGCCTCGGCGGCGCAAGCTTTTCAGGAAGTATTACGTATAGATAAAGGATCTGCCATCGATGTGGCCAATCTTGGATTGTGTCATAAGTTCATGGGAAATATGCAAGATGCCAAGCATTTCTTGCGCATTGCCCTTGAACTGGATCCAAGCCTTGAATTTGCACAAAAACATCTGGATGAATGTTAGCTAAACCACAGGAAAAAACATGAAACTTAAAAGAATTACAGACAGCACCACAGCCGATTTTGAAGCATTATATGCCATATATACTCGTAGCTTTCCCATATTTGAGCAGCGCATTTTGAGTGACCACATACAAGCCTTAAATGATAAAGAGTATTTTTGTCACGCCGTAAAAGATGCTCAAAACACTGTTGTCGGCCTCCTGTGTACATGGCGTACCGACAGTTTTATCTATGTGGAACATCTGGCTATTTTAGAAAGTGAACGCAGAAAGAACATAGGGACAAATTTGCTCAAACAACTTATAGAAACTTCCGATGTCCCCATTATCTTGGAAATAGACCCTCCCGTGGACGATATATCCATACGCAGAAAAGGCTTTTATGAAAAACTTGGCTTTATTGTAAACGATTTTGTGCACATTCACCCTGCATTCACAGAAAAATCAGGTTCTTATGAGCTAAAGGTACTTTCCATCCCTTCCATAAGCGCCGAAACATATGCAACCTTTCGAAGGTATTTAGACGATCGAATTATGTATTATTCCGCATCCAGAAAACCTTAATAGATTACAAATTTATCTCGCCCCACCCTCAATTAGAAAATTTCTATGCTTTTTGAAGTAGATGTGGTTTTGAGTTTTTCAGCAGATTGATACCCACTATGCTTTACCGTGACAGTACCCACTTTCATGGAAAAAATGTCAAATACTGTTAAAAAAATGCTTCCGCCTCTAATGTTTTTTTCTATCCGTCCGAAGAACATAAATGACATACTTTAAGGTGGCAATACATGCAAAATTTCTTTTTCCCCACTTGGAATACTGAAAAAACAAGGTTGCTGGCGCAAAACGAAGAGCACGAAGCTCTGGAACTGGCGATACAAAAATATTTTATGCAAACCGATGTCGCCAAAGCCACCGCCATATGCACAGATATATTGGAGGAGTTTGGGCTTAACCACAATGAGAATGAAGACACTGCACTTATTATCACGGATGAAAAATTGCACATCAGCTCCAATGCTTACAAAAAACTTTTGGTTTTACATGTGGTCAATGAAATTTTGGATATGGAAGCTGTGCAGTTAGCAGAAATTTGTCAGGCCAAAGGTCAACCGTTTGTCTGCGCCAAGGGGTGCAACGGTTGTTGCTCACAACTCATTTTATGTTCGGAGGTGGAAAGTCTGCTTATAACTGTTTTCCTGTATGAACATAGGACGCAAATGGAAAAATTTTTGGCGAATTTTGTCCATTTTGACCGACAAGCCCAAGGAATTGCCAAGTCATATCTACGCTGGGGACAAGCATTTTACGGTGAAGGATGCGATGATAAAAGCCACAGCCGAGAAGATTATTATATAGCGTGCCCCTTCCTCTCAGATGAAGGCATATGCACCGTTTATGCGGCTCGCCCATATTCATGCCGATCCGCAGTGGCGGTTGACGGGAAATGCGCTGAATTTACGCCAACTTCAAAAGGAAAAAGACAGGGTATGCACCATATGCTTTTCCCCTTATATACAGGACATCACCAAACAAGGCAAAGGCTAATGGATAATTTCTCATTAAAAAAACGAGACTTACACAAAACAGTCATGCCCTATATGGTGCATGATTGCATACAACTGCCACCGAAATAATACATGAAATAACATATTGAAATAATGACATTTCATATGAAAGAACATATATAACTCATAAAAACTGACACTAGGTAAACAGGAGGGAATATGAAATTACAAATGAAGCTTTTACTGCCCATTATCGGCTTAATTGTGGTGCTATTAAGCGTTAGTAGCTATGTGACCTACAAGGATACGGAAGAAAACATTACAAACAATATCATGAAAAGCTTCCAGAGGGAAACGCTTGCCATGGTGGAAGCAGCAGATCAGTTTTCCGCACGTTCCATTGCCGATGCCGAGCGTATTGCCGGTGATGCTGCAATCATTGATTTTCTACGCCTTGGTGACTTCAGCCCCGAAGCCGTAGCTGCCATCAACAAGCATTTGGCCTATGAAAAAAGTATGTACGTCGACATTGACCGTATCATAGTTTTGGATACCAATGCTGCCGTGCGCGCCATATCCATCGATGGCTTTGAAAAAATTGGCGCAACCTACAAAAACCGTAAATACTATACTGAAGCTATGGCCGGAAAATCCTCCACTTCTTCCATCTACGTCAGCAGCACCGACAATAAAGCAGTTATTTCTGTGGGTGCGCCTATAAAATATGAAGGTAGGGTCATCGGCCTTATTCGCTTGGCTTATTCGGTGGAATTTTTAACGGATGTGCTTAAAACCCTCGCCCTGCCCAATGGCGGCGCTGCCTACATCATAAACGATGAGGGTCTTATTGCCATTTCTGACAACCCAGCATGGCTTTTTAATAAAAATCTCAAAGTGCTTCCTCAATTTAGGCAATGGGTAGCCAAAAAAGAAACCGGACTTGTGGAAATGCTCAATGATGCCGGAGTGATGACATTATTTTATCATGCCCCCACAAAAAATGGTATGCTCATGCCTGTGGTGCGTGCCATAAAAAGTGATGCCTTTGCTGAGCTTGACGAGATGCTTATGCACGCAGTGGTCGGCTTGGTTGTGGCCATTGTCCTTGGTTCCATTGTGGTCTTTGTCTTATTAATTCCGGTGGTAAACGCATTAAGAAAAGGCGTTGATTTTGCCATAGCCGTTTCCAAAGGAAATCTTCAAGGTACATTGGATGTTAAGCGTAAGGATGAAATCGGTGAACTTGCTGACGCATTGCGCACTATACCGGCCTCTCTTCAAGCCATTGTCAGTGAATACAATGAATTGGGAAATAAAATTCGTGACGGGCATCTAAATTCCCAAGGCAATACCGAAAACTTCAGTGGAGACTTTGCTACTCTCGTAAGGGGTACCAACCACATTTTAGATAATTTCAGAGCCTTGCTTGAAAATATCAATTCTCCCGTCTTTGTGCTTGATAAAAACTTAAATGCAACATACGCCAACGCCGTAACACGCTCCTTGGTGGGGCAAGATTATGTGGGTAAGGACTGTAAGACGCTCTTTAATAATGAAGATAACGGAACCGCTGACGATGCGGTACTTAAGGCCTACAGAACGAAAAAACCGCACAGCAATGACACCGTCACCCGTCCGCAAGGTCGCCACATTGACGTTGCCTACAGTGCCATTCCCTTGCTTGACGATAAAGGAGAATTGTGTGCCGTGCTTATTCTTGTTACTGATGTTACAAGCATAAAGCAAACCCAGCGTACCATCATGGAAGTAGCCGCCGGCGTGACAGAAATAGCCGACAGAGTAGCCACTGCTTCCGAACAGCTTTCAGCTCAAGTGGAGCATGTGACCGCAGGCAGTACGGCGCAACGTGACCGCACGGCTTCCGCTGCTGCTGCCATTGAGGAAATGAATGCCACCGTACTTGAAGTGGCCAACAATGCCGAACAAGCACGGGTGCAAGCCGGTGAAACACAAGAAAAAGCTGCGCATGGTGCGCATCTTGTGAGTCAAGTGGTGAATGCCATGGGCGATGTGAATACCGTTTCCCTCGCTTTGCAACAGGACATTAAGAGCCTTGGTGACCAAGTGCAGGCCATTGGCTCGGTTATGGGCGTCATTTCAGACATTGCCGACCAAACCAACCTGCTCGCCTTGAACGCTGCCATTGAAGCTGCCCGTGCCGGAGATGCCGGACGTGGCTTTGCCGTGGTTGCCGACGAAGTACGCAAGCTTGCCGAAAAAACCATGAGTGCCACCACAGAAGTTGGTGCCAGCATTACCGGTATTCAACGCTCCACCGCTGCCAACATTACGCAATTTGAAAAGGCAGTTAAAATCATCAGCGAAGCCACGGACTTATCCAACACCTCCGGTGATGCTCTTGCGGAAATCCAAACTCTGGCAGAACACAATGCCTCATTAATTACCGGCATAGCCACTGCCGCAGAACAGCAATCAGCCACTTCTGAAGAATTGAGTCAAGTGTCTTCATCGGTCAGCGAAATTGCCGACGAAATCAGCGGCGGCATGGATGAAGCTTCTCAAGCCGTGCGTGATCTAGCCCAACTTGCCGTTGAGCTGAAAGAGAACTTAGGACGCCTGCAAAGTTAATGTTTTTGAATATTTAGCTATGGGGAAGAGGGGAGGGTAATTTCCTCTCTTCCCTACTTTTTAAACACACTGACCAAAATCAAATTTTGAGAGCAAGCTACGATGCAAATGAAAATTTCCCAAAGCCACATTAAAGAACTTATTGCCGCTTGGCCTGCCACCTTGGATGATCCTGTTTATGAAGGTCTAACTCATTATTTAACTTTTTTGATGAAGTGGAATAAGGTCATGAACCTTGTGGGCACCACACGCTGGCAGGATTGTTTAAACACCTTGATTATTGATTCTGTGTATTTGGCTCAATTTCTACAAGCCCTACCTCTGCCCGAAAAATGCGAAACATGGGATCTTGGCGCTGGAGCCGGTCTTCCGGGAATTCCCTTGCGCATGATTTGGAAAACAGGTTCATATTATCTGTTGGAAGTTCGTGAAAAACGCGCGCTCTTTTTGGAAAATAGTCTGGCAGAACTGCAAAGTGCGCAGCTTCCCTTAGTGAATACCCACGTATTTCACGGTAAAGTGCAGGAATTTATTGAGCAAAACAGTAGGCGCCAACCGGATATGCTTGTCAGTCGAGCCTTTATGCCTTGGGTAAAATTATTACAACTTGCCGACCCCGTCCTTCAAACCGGTGGCAGAGTTATCTTTCTTGCCAACGAAGCAGCTCCTCATGACATCTTGCCGGCACTTGGAGGTGTTGCTTGGAATGTGGAAAGAGAAGCAAAATACAGTGTGGGAAAAAATATACGCTATATTTGGTGCATTCAAAA
>CAYJHK010000051.1:0-10475 GCA_964369515.1 uncultured Desulfovibrionaceae bacterium | reverse complement strand
CAGAAAAAAGCAATAAGCGCGTTTTGAGGGGGGTGTGGGGGGAACTTTTTGGCGCCAGCAAAAGTTGCCCCCACAAAAAATATCGCAAATTAGAATCACGTGGTTCATTTTTGAACTTCAAAGATTATCCTTGAAGTTTTCCTCAAATAATGCAACTGTACAAGTGTTGCTTTCTATCTTATAGATTTTACTTTAAGGAAGACCCATGAAGCCTTTCACAAAAGATATTAATAATCCACATTTGCTTGATACCATATTTGATGCCATTGAATTACCGCTGTCTTGTTGGGATACTGACGGCAATGTTTTGTATGCATCGGAAAGTCTACTCAAGAAATTCGGCGTTGCAAGCCTTGAGGAGTTTAGTGAGAAATATTATTCATTTATTCCGGAATTTCAACCTGATGGTTCTGAATCGTTTGCCCTTGGCCGAAAATATATGCAAGAAGTCATCCAGCAAGGTTTTGCACGCTTTGTATGGGCACACGTTTTGGCTAATGGGTCACAAGTGCTTATTGAGTATACGTTGAGGCGGGCCACGTTTGAAGGCGAAACCATTATTATATCATACTTGACAGATTCACGCAATTTGCTCGACACATTGGAAGAGCAGTTTTCCGCTGATAAACGAGCAAGGGCCATGCTTGATGCCGCTCCCATGGGCATCAACTTTTGGAGTAAGGACTATAAGTTGGTGGATTGTAATGCCGTGACTTTGCAGATTTTAGGCATTGAGGATAAACAAGAATTTATAGACCATCCGGAAAGGTTTAATCCGCAATTTCAACCCAACGGTAAGAATTCTCAAGATGAAATCATTAAAGTAATTGATTATACTTTTGAAAACGGGCAAGCAACACTTGAGTGGATGCGTCTAGACAGCGCAGGCAATCTCATCCCCACAGAAATAACTTTTAGGCGAGTACAATATGGCGATGTGGATTTGGTGGTGGAATTTTCCAAAGATGTACGTGAGTTACGGGAAAGTCAAAAAAAGGCTCAACAGGCAGAAGCTCGCAGACAAATTATGCTTGATACCATGCCGCTGGTGGCGAATTTTTGGGACAAAGATTTCAATAATATTGCATCCAATCAAGCAGCCGCAAGTCTTTTTGACTTAAGAGATGCCGAAGAATATTTGGAAGTTTTTCATATGCTGTCGCCGGCAATCCAGCCGAACGGTGTTCCCTCCAACGTGGCTGCCCGTGAAAAAGTTCGACAAGCCTTTACCGATGGTTTTTGCAAATTTGAGTGGATGCATCAAAAATTGGACGGCACTGATATCCCCTGTGAAGTTACTCTTATTCGTACAAAATATGACGGTGAAGACATTGTGCTTGGCTATACCACAGATTTACGAGAGCTGAAGGTCAGTCAAGAACAAGCTCGTGAGGCAGAAGAGCGCAATAAAACTATGCTCGACACCATGCCGCTTGGCGCAATGTTTTGGAGTAAAGATGCAAAACTTCTTGATTGTAATCTCGCTGTGGTTAAACTGTTTGGTTTGGCAGATAAGTTTGACTTTATGGAGTGTTTTCACAAACTTTCACCATCAATGCAGCCTAGCGGCATGACAAGTGCAAAAGCATCGCGCGAATTTTTTGACGTTGCCTTGGAAAAAGGCAGTTGCACCTTTGAATGGTTGCACAAAAAAATTGACGGAACATTAATTCCTTGCGAAGTTGTTTTACGCAGTTCTTTCTTCCGAGATGCAAGAATAATTGTTGGGTATATAAAGGACTTACGAGAACTTAAAGCCAGCCAAGAAGAGGCAAGAATTGCAGAGATGCGCAGGCAAGTTATGCTGAACACCATGCCGCTTTGTGCAAATTTTTGGAGTAGGGAATTTGTAAATCTTGCCTGCAACGAAGAGGCTGTACGCCTTTTCGAATTAAAAAGTCGTGAAGAGTACCTCACACGATTTAACGATCTTTCACCTGAATTTCAACCCGATGGGCAACTTTCTTCCGTTAGTGCCTTGCAAAAAATCCTCACTGCCTTTGAGACAGGTTTTTGCAAATTTGAGTGGATGCATCAAAAGCTGGATAAAACCCCCATGCCTTGCGAAATATCACTGATTCGTGCCAGCATTGAAGGTGAAGATGTGGTTGTCGGCTATACTCGAGATTTGCGTGAATTAAAAGCCAGCGAAGAATTGCGAGTTATAGCAGAAGATCGCAATCGGCTTATGCTGAACACCATGCCGCTGTGTGCCAATTTCTGGAATGAAAAGCTTGAAAATATTGCGTGTAATGAGGAAGCCGTGCGACTGTTTGGCCTTAAGAACAGACAGGAATATTTGGATCGCTTTTTTGAGCTTTCGCCGGAATATCAGCCGAGTGGACGCAAATCCAGTGAGCTTGCGGCTGAGTATATCAACAATGCTTTCGCCGGCGGCTTTCAAAAGTTTGAATGGATGCATCAAAAGTTGGACGGAACGCCCGTAGCATGTGAAATTACGCTCATCAGCTCTTCTTTTCGTGGGGAAAAAATTGTTATCGGATATACAAGAGACATTCGTGAACTAAAGCTTATGTTGAAAGAAATTCAAGAGGTTGAAGAAGATTTACGCAAGGCTAAAAACGTTGCCGAACAAAGCACCAAGGCCAAAAGTGAGTTTCTTGCCAATATGAGCCATGAAATTCGCACGCCCATGAATGGAATTTTGGGATTATTGCACCTACTTAGCGGAACACAGCTTGAACAAACGCAACGTGATTATGTGAATAAAACCCTATTTTCGGCAAATAATTTATTGCGCATCATCAACGACATACTTGATTTTTCCAAAATAGAAGCCGGCAAGCTTGAAATAGAATATAATCCCTTCACCTTGCAACAGGTTTGTAAGGAAATTCGCCATCTTTACGGCGTGCCCATTGAAGAAAAAGGGCTAAGGCTTATTATTCAAGAAGGGGAGCATTCTTCTGACATTTTACTTGGTGACTCCTTGCGCTTAAAACAAGTACTTTTCAATCTTGTCAGCAATGCGATTAAATTTACCAGTCAAGGCTCTATTACCATAAACATTCAACGTAATTATCAAAATGGGAATGAAGCCGAATATGTCTTTGCTGTAGCCGATACGGGTATTGGCCTTAGTAAAAATCAAGTACAAAAACTTTTTTCAGCTTTTTCGCAAGCAGATTCGTCAGTTACACGCAAATACGGTGGTACGGGACTTGGTCTTGTCATCAGTCAAAGTATTGTGCGTATGATGCAAGGTAAAATATGGGTGGAAAGTGCGGAAAAATTGGGTTCTACCTTTTATTTTACCGCTGTTTTTGGTGTTGGCGATGAAAAAAATCTCACAGCCTTGTCGGATAAAAATGATGATGAAATCCGCCAATTGGGCGAAACTTTAATGGAAGACCATCACGGACATTTGCTCTTGGTGGAAGACAATGAAATTAATCAGCTTATAGCGGAAGAATTGCTGAAAAATGTTGGCTATAGCGTTGAAATCGCTAATAATGGACAAGAAGCTCTCGATATGCTTGAACAAAAACATTTTGACCTTGTGCTCATGGATATTCAAATGCCTGTTATGGATGGATTGACCGCCAGTCGCAAAATCAGCGAGCAAGAAAAGTTTAAGCATTTACCCATAGTTGCCATGTCCGCCCATGCCATGAGCGGTGACAAGGAAATAAGTATTGCCAATGGTATGGTTGACCACATAACAAAACCCATCGAACCGGAAGTGTTGTATAGCACATTGAAATATTGGATAAATAATAAACCGGAGATTTCTTAAGTTATGCACGCTTTGATATTTTGTCGTATGTTCTAAGTTGAAGCACATACTATACAGATGCTCTATGTGTCTAAATATTTAAATCTATTGTGTAATTCAGTTATGCCTGTGCGCAATCGCTTGTATCGTTGTGCAATTTTGATAAAGCATGGGGTAGTGCCGGCAAAATGGCGGCAAGATTTTCTTGTACAGCCTTGACACTGCCCGGAAGATTAATGCACAGTGTGCTGCCAAAACAGGTGTTTATACTCCCAACCACAGCCCGAGAAAGCATGGCGTTGGGCGTTATTTGCAAGCTCGCCATAAGCATGGCCTGCTCAAAACCGTGTAGACGTTTATCCAAGAGCGGCATTATGGCTTCCGGAGTGACGTCACGCTGCGTAAGTCCTGTGCCGCCGGTGGTGCAAATTATATCATAACCTTGCCCAAGGGATAGTTCCAAAATCAAAGTACGCAGCGACAAGGCATCATCGGGCAGGATGAAGCCCTGTATGTGGCAGAGCGATAGCTCGTCACTCAAGATTTTCTCAATGCACGGCCCGCTTTCGTCAATGCGTAAACCGGCAAAGCCTTTGTCGGATAATGTGACCCAAGCCAGCGAATATCCATGCTTTTTCATGCTAACCGTTACAGTTTGAGCTTGCAGAGGTTGCAAGGCCATAAGCAAGGGGAGGTGGCGTGCATGTGGATTTAGCGGCTGTAAAATCCTTCCCACAACCTTAAAAAGTGCGTTTTTCGGCTGAAATTGTTCTGCTTGTACTTGTTCTGTATGGAAAAGATCCGTTCCCACCGGCCATGAGGGCAAGCCCTGTCCATGGTGCGTATGCGCAATAAGATGTGGCCTTAGGTTCTGCGCATTTTTTTGTGCGATGAGGGGTAAAATATCGCCTTTTTGGCATGGATGAATAGATATTTGCATGGTGTTTCCTTCAAATACAATGTCTAATGTGTCGGCGTACCTTATACTTGTTCTTCCACGAAAAGACAAGCTTCCTTAACATAATTTTTGTACGCAAAAACAATATTTGCCTTATTGACGAAATTTCGATACACTACGCCTTAGTGAAGCAATTTTTCCAGTCCAAATACTAATTTATGGTCGACATGACTTTATTACAATACATTTGACGAAGAATATTATGAATATGCTGGTAGCCGTACTCACGGTGGAATTTATTTTGCACGGCAATGACTCCTTAAAGGGGAAAAGGCGTGTTGCCAATAGCTTAAAGCAAAAGGTGCGTAACACTTTTAATGTGGCCATTGCCGAAGCAGGCACTGCCGATTCCATGACGCATTTGCGCCTTGCGGTGTGCTCTTTATCCAACAGTGAGCAACATTTACAAAGCCGTATGGATAAATGCCTCGCCATGATGGAGGCGGTATGTCATGAGGAAATGGTGTATAGCCATATTGATATCTATACTGCAAACGGTTAATATTTAATGATAATATCAGAGAAAAGTTGTTGCATACAGACATGCGGCGCAGGAAAACTCAATTTTTAGAACGAGGCACAAATTTACGGTAATTGACAAATGAGCTATATAGAAACTCTTTTTAATAAAACGTGTTATGCGCCTGCGAAGGATATTGCACGTGCATTGCAAGATTACAATGTGCTTGGGCTTGTGGCGCACGCAAGCCCGGATGCCGATGCCCTTGGTTCCATGCTGGCTTTGGCGCATGGGCTTAAGAGCATGGGAAAAACCGTGTATTTGTGCAATGCCTCGCCCATTCCCGAATACTTGGCATGGTTACCGTATACCGGTACGCTTGCATCGAGTTTTGGGGAAGATGTTCCTCAGCCTGAAGTGGTGCTGGTGCTTGACTGTGGGGATGCGGCTCGCCTTGGTGACATTGAGGAATATATTTTAAGTTATCCGACCATTAATATTGACCATCACTTGAATAATCCGCTTTTTGGAAGCGTGTATAATTGGGCAGCTCCAAGTATGGCTGCCACCGGGCAGATGGTTGCGGCGGTGCTATATTATTTGGATGTTGCGCTTGTTGGGCATGTGGCTGAATGCATTTATACAGCCGTGAGTTCCGATACGGGAAATTTAACCTATGACAATACCACGGAAGATGTTTTTTTACTCTGTGCCCATCTTATGCAGCAGGGCTTAAAGTTAAATACATTGCGTGAGGAACTGGATAAAACTTGGCATGTGGCACGGATGCATCTTTGGGGCGAGCTTATGAAAAGCGTTACCCTTGAGCGTGACGGTACGGTGGTGTTGGCGGAAATTTCCTTACAAGACCTTGAAAGAACACATACTCGCAGCGAAGACTTGGAAGGCTTTGTTGAGCATCTGCGTCGCTTGCGTGGGGTGCGCATAGCCGGCACGGTGCGGGAAGATAGCCCAAAATCATGTAAGGTGAGCTTGCGTTCATCGGGTACCATTGATGTGCGTGCCATTGTGGCACAGCTTGGCGGCGGTGGGCATCGCAATGCCGCCGGCGCCACATTGCATTACCCCTTGCATGAAAGTAAAGATTTGGTATTGCAAGAAATTTATCGCTGGTTGGATGACAACAATCGCTAAGGAAATATGGATTTTAAGCTATGCAAGCAACAATGGCTCACAAAAAAATACAGCTGGCGCAAGCTCATGGGGTTTTGATCTTAAATAAACCCAAGGGGCCCACGTCGGCTCGTTGTTTAAGTGCATTAAAACGCCTCGGACAAAAGAAAATCGGACATGCCGGAACGCTTGATCCCATGGCTACCGGTGTGCTCATTGTGTTGCTTGGGCAGGCGACGAAGATATCTGGGCATCTCTTGACAAACGGCAATAAAATCTATAGCGGTACTCTTGAGCTTGGTAAGCGAAGTGATACGTGGGACATTGAGGGTACAGTACTAGAGCAAAACCCTTATGAGCATATACTTGAAAAGGATGTGTGTGAGCATGTGCTGGCGTGGCTTGGTAAGAGTCAGCAGGAAGTTCCGCCGTATTCCGCCGCTAAACATCAAGGGCAAGCCTTGTACAAGCTTGCACGGGCCGGTAAACAAACGCCCGTAAAAATGAAAGAAGTTGAAATTTCATGTGTGGAAGTACTCAATGTGCGTCTTCCATTCGTGGATTTTCGTGTGGAGTGTAGTTCTGGCACATATATACGCTCCCTGGCCCACAGCTTGGGGACGCGCCTTGAGTGCGGAGCAGTGCTCACAGAACTCACACGAGAATACAGTCACCCCTTTGCCCTTGACGAGGCGCAAAGCTTGGATGCCATCACGGCGTCCCCGGAAAAATTGCAGCAATGGGTTGTGCCCATTGTGCGTGCCTTGCCCCATTGGCCTGTGCTCACACTCACAGAGCAAGAAGAAGCAAGGCTGAAAAATGGTACGCCCGTAGCGTACCGTGAAGCAATGAAACAAGATCCCCATACGCTTTGGCCGGCTGAAGAGAGAACTGGGAACCTCGCTCTTTGTGCCGAAAAAGCAAATATGGATACCATGCACTTTAGACATGCAGGGTTGGGTAATGAGTCAATTATATCGCAAACGCAAGATATGAATGCGCTCTTACTTGGACAAGACGGAAGACCGCTTGCACTTGCCAGCAAAAAAATGCAGCAGGGTGCGTCGGTTTGGGCAGTGCTGAGGGGGCTATGGGGTGACTGTTGATTTGGGACTAATGGATGATCGTAAGCATATCTTCATGGATATTCGATAATAAAAAGCTTGCAATACCCTGAATTGTATGTGTAATTGCAGTGTTTATTTGCTGATGAAGTGTGCTCTTTCGTTTAGTCCGTAACATTAAAAAATTCTATGGAGAATTGCTGTGGCTATGAATGCAGAACAAAAAAAAGTTGTCATTGACGTACACGCCAAACACCAAGGCGATACCGGATCCCCTGAAGTGCAAATTGCTCTTTTAACTGCACGTATTGAAGGTCTTACAGGACACTTCAAAGCGCATAAAAAAGACTATCACTCACGCACCGGTCTTTTGAAAATGGTGGGACAGCGTCGCAAGTTGCTCAGATATTTACGCAACAAAGACGTCCAGCGTTATCGTTCACTTATTGAAAAACTCGGTTTACGTAAGTAACGGGCTGAACACATGAAATTGCCGGAAATAAGAGTATGAATACACTTTTCCGGCAATTTTGCATATATGAGCCGCAATTTTTTTAAGCGACGCATAAAAAAATTTGCCGACGCAAGTGACAAAACATCGTGAAATACTTACTTGAGTCGACATATTCTGCAACCACTTTTATATACATCATATAAAGCGTTGCATTGGGATATTTATAACATTTAAAAAGGGGGGGCCGAGAGAATGAGCGATACAAAGCGTAAAAATTCACTGTCGCTAATTTTTTCGGAATCCCCTTTGTTTTGTAAGGAAAAATTATGCAAGATATTTTTAATCCAACACGCTTAAGCGCCATCATCGGCGGTAAAGAAATAATTTTTGAAGTGGGTCGCCTCGCCAATCAGGCGCACGGTGCAGTCTGGATTCAATGCGGCGGCACTGTGGTGCTTGTGACCGCATGTGCGCAGGCATTGGAACAAGATAAGGGATTTTTCCCTCTCACCGTGGAGTATACAGAAAAAATGTATGCCGCAGGACGTATTCCGGGCAACTTTTTCCGCCGTGAAATAGGTCGCCCCTCACAACGTGAAACGCTGGTCTCCCGTCTCATCGACCGCCCCATCCGTCCCCTCTTCCCCAAGGGATTAAAGCAAGATGTACAAGTACTTGCCACGGTTATTTCCGCCGACCAAGAAAATGAGTCCGACGTATTGGCGCTTACCGGAGCTTCCGCTGCCGTGCTCATTTCTCCGCTGCCCTTTGACGGGCCGGTAGCTGGTGGACGCATCGGGCGTATTGACGGTAAACTTATTCTCAATCCCACCTTTGAACAGCAAGAGCAAAGCGACCTTGACATTGTCTTTGCCGCCAGCCGTGACGCCATTACTATGGTTGAAGGCAGCGCAAAATTCTTACCCGAAAGCACGATTATCGAAGCTTTGGAATGGGGACATAAAGAAATCCAGCCGCTCATTGATGTGCAAGTCAAGCTTGCCGAGCTTGTAGGTAAGGCCAAACTTTCTTTTGTGCCACATGAAGAAGATCAGGAACTTGTTAATAAAGTTCAAGAGCTTGCCATGAGTAATGGACTTGAAGACGCCATGCAGGTTTCGGAAAAAATGGCACGGAAGGAAGCACGCTCGGCTGTTAAGACTGCTGTTATGGAAGCTCTTATGGCGGATGCGACCTTTGCCGAACATCCCGAATTGAAAAATGTTGGCGATCTCATTGCTGACCTTGAAAAGAAAGTGGTTCGTCAGCGCATTGTACATGCCGGAAAACGCATCGACGGACGTGACACAACCACGGTACGCCCCATTCAAATTCAAACATCGCTCCTGCCTCGTACCCACGGCTCAGCCCTCTTTGCCCGTGGTGAAACCAAATCCTTGGTGGTGGCAACCCTTGGTTCCTCCGGCGATGAGGAACGTACCGACTCTCTGACCGGAGATAAAACCAATCGCTTCATGCTGCACTACAACTTTGCCCCCTATTCCGTTGGCGAAGTGAAACCTGTGCGTGTGTCTCGTCGGGAGATTGGGCATGGTGCCTTGGCGGAAAAAGCCCTACGCTATATTTTGCCGGCGGCTGATTCCTTCCCCTTCACCATTCGTATTGTCTCAGAAACCCTTGAATCCAATGGTTCTTCTTCCATGGCGGCTGTGTGCGGCGGTTCTTTGTCGCTCATGGATGCCGGCGTGCCCATTAAAGCACAAGTAGCCGGTGTTGCCATGGGGCTTATTCATGAAGACAATCAATTTGTGGTGCTTACCGATATTTTAGGCGATGAAGATGCCCTCGGCGATATGGATTTCAAAATTGCCGGTACCGAAGATGGCGTCACCGCCGTGCAAATGGATATTAAAATCACGGGCATTACCACAGAAGTAATGGCAAAAGCCATGGAACAAGCCCGTGTTGCCCGTTGCCACATCCTCAGTCAGATGAATTTAGCTCTTGAAGCTCCTCGTGGGGAACTTTCTCGCTATGCACCGCAACACGCAGAAATATTTATTAATCCCGACATTATTCGCCTTGTGATTGGACCGGGTGGTAAAAATATCAAAGCCATCACCGCCGCCACCGGCGCATCCATTGACATCGACGACAGCGGACGTATTTCCGTCTTTGCCCCCACAGCCGACGCCATGGCCATGGCAAAGGAAATGGTACAGTATTATGACCAGCGTCCTGATATTGGTAAGAATTACACGGGAAAAGTACGTAAAATCCTCGAAATCGGCTGCATTGTAGAAGTTTTACCCAATGTGGAAGCCTTGGTGCATGTTTCACAGCTTGATACTGCCCGTGTTAATCAACCCGGTGACGTGGCTCGCCTTGGTGAGGATATGGAAGTGAAAGTCATTGAAATTAATGGCGATCGCATTCGTGCCAGCCGTAAGGCAGTCCTACTTGAAGCTGAAGGCATAGAATGGACACCGGAAAGCACTGCCCGTGCTCCTCGCAGCGATAAGGGCGGACGGGGTGACCGTGGAGACCGTGGCGGCGAACGCCGAGATAGAGGCGATAGAGGCCAAGAACGTGGTGGACGTGGCGATAGAGATAGAGGACGTCGCAATTAGTAGCAACTGTTACAATGTATTGAATTTTTAATAGACATACAGTCGTCATCATGTGATTCTGATTTGTGATTTTTTTGT
>CAYJHK010000050.1:0-10486 GCA_964369515.1 uncultured Desulfovibrionaceae bacterium | reverse complement strand
AGCGCGTTTTGAGGGGGGTGTGGGGGGAACTTTTTGGCGCTAGCAAAAGTTCCCCCCACAAAAAAATTCTAAAAATCAATATATTAAAAGTTTTCCACCAAGAAAAATAATAAATTACAATGGCCTCAATCCACAATTTCGATGACAAAACTGCCGTCATCTTCAGGTGTTAACGAGTCAAACCACACTTTCCTTTGCTTTTTTCCTGCCGGTTTGGCATTGCCAAGCGCACGAAAGTTTTTATCCATAATCCAGAGCAAACGGTCGTCTTTGTCATTTTGCGTCCCACCCCACTCGGTACCCTTTCTGTCCAAAACAAAATAATATATAATTTCTTCAGTGGTTTGTATGGGAATGACCTTTTCTTGAGCGGCGGTTATGGATATCCAGCCTCGAGTAACCCAAGCAGCATTCTTGCTGTCTAAAAAGCGCATGGACAAAAAGACGTTGCTTTTGGAATTATTTATAAATGTAAGTATGTTATTGGCAAAGGAGAAACTTGACATGCAGTGTAGCACAGAAAGTGCAAAAAACACCTGAAACAATAAAAAAGTCTTATTAAAAATTTTCTTCATAGTCACCTTTTTTTGGCAAAAAGCATTTGTTGCAGCGCAGTTACGGTCTCTATGCCATTATGTGCACTATCCGGTTGAATTATTGGATTATAACCTAGGCGTGATGCTTGGGTATAACGGATTTCTTGCGCTGATACCGGACGTACTTGCCCATTTAAGTCAACTTCTCCCCAAAGTACTGCCCGTTCCGGTAAGGGTATGTCATAAAAAGAAGAAAGTACAGCTGCCACCAGCGCCAAATCCATACCCGGGTCACTAATGCGCAGGCCACCACCCACCTTGGCGTAGATGTCCACTTGCCCAAAATTCACTTTCAAACGTTTTTCAAGCACAGCGAGCAGTAAATGTAAACGGTTGGTATCAAAGCCAAGCCCCGTGCGCCGTGGTATGGCTAAATAGGATCGTGTCACCAAGGCTTGCACTTCCACAGCCAGCGGTCTGTGCCCATCGACGGCCATGACTACAGCTGTTCCACTAAGGCTGGCATCCCGTGCGCCCAAAAAATAAGTGGATGGGTCTTCAATAATTTTTAAACCACCTTGAAGCATGTGAAAAACAAGCAATTCTTCATTGGGGCCAAAACGATTTTTGAAAACACGCAACAGCCGAAACATTTGGCGTCTGTCGCCTTCAAGGGAAATAACCGTATCCACCATATGTTCCAAAAGGCGAGGGCCTGCAAGATTGCCTTCCTTGGTCACATGCCCAACCAGCACGAGCGTTGTTCCGCAAGCACGACAACGTTCGAGCAAATCACCGGCCACAGCACGCACCTGACTCACATTGCCCGGCAAACCTTCGGCCTCAAGCGAGCTGAGCGTTTGCACCGAGTCCACAATAATCAAGGCCGGCGGTGTGTTATGGGGATTATTTTCCAAAATGGGATGGAGATCTTCCACACTGTTGGTGGCAAGGGCAAGTAAATTTTCATGGAGCACGTTTAAGCGTGCAGCACGCCCTTTGATTTGCGCCAAGGATTCCTCACCGCTCACATAGACAACCTTGCGTCCGACAGCGTCCATCGTCCTTGTTGCTCCGCTTTTGTTTGCAGAAGTATCAGCGGCAAAAAATCCGCTGGCCACAGAACCTGCCACCTGCAAGAGAAGCGTGGATTTACCAATACCCGGCTCACCGCCCACAAGGATGGCCGCCCCGGGCACAAAACCTTGCCCAAGCACACGATCAAGAGCGGCAAGTCCGCTGCCAAAGGCTTCGCATCCTTGGTCATCCACTTCGGCAAGTACCACGGGAAGCGCAGCACCTTGCCTTGTGGGCGGCAATTTTTTGGAACCTGCCTTCACGGACTTTTGCACCGCCTCAAGCGTGTTCCAATCGCCACAAGCCGGACATTTTCCATGCCATTTGACCGATTGAGCACCACACTTAATGCATTGAAATATCTCTCGTACTTTATTTGACATAACAATCAATATCGGCAAGTAGCACAGGAGTTTTCATAAGAAGCATCACTGAAAACACAGAACTCTTCCTTGTCAACAAAAGTTAACAAAAGTTAACAAAAGTTGGCGATAACTGACAACAGTTTTTCGAAATCTGCCTTCACAAACTTCTACACACATACTTTTTTACAAACACATCCATGCCTACCTCCGGCTTGTACGACACCATTATTATTTTTTCGCATCCTTGGCTGAAAGCACTCTTACGGCAAACTCTGCCACTTCCGGTGGTGGATTATAAAAGAGCAACATAAACGGAACTTCGCCACCCTTGGGCACATTGGTGTTTTTTGTAAGTATTTCTATTTCATTATGAAGGAAAGCTTCCAATTCATCTTCGCCAAGCACCTGTAATTGAAACAAGGAAAGCGCCGTACCTGCCAGCTGTTTCTTGGACATAAGCACTGTTTTATTGGGTGCATATATGGCAGCCTCCACCTCTATGAGTTCCTTGGGTGTTGGAAACTCATTGAGCACCTTGCCTTCCACCACAAAAATATCGCCCACTTTTTCATTGACCACATAATATTGCCGCACATCACGCATGGTCATAAGCTCAACACTCTTGGCAATTTCAGCTTCAGACACTGTGGATTTTTGCGGTTCTTTAAACATATACCACCACACAGCACCGCCGCCGCCAATGCAAATAAGCAAGACCAAGAGGCTCATAATAACCTTTCCCGCCTTGCCCTTGCCCTTGCCCTCTTCTTTTTTATTGGTAGGAGCATCGTCTATATTAAAGTCATCTGAACTGCTGCTCTGACTAGGTGCCGGTGCGGCATCGGGCATGGGGCCTGAATATTGGAAAATATTCTGACACACCGAACAACGCAACTTCACATTGGGGCGTAGCACAGAGTCGGGGAGATGGAATCTGCTATAACACTTGGTACATTGTACTTCCACGCTTATCTCCTGCGTAAAATATAAAGCGAACTACGATATAAGCATATCTTCATAAATATTCAATAAATAGATCATTTCTAGTTATTTAATGTATTAAAACAACGATAATATTGATTTATCAATAAAATATGCTCTTTCGCTTATGAAGTATGCTCTTCCGGATTAATAACACAAAGATCGGGAAGGCCACGATATTTTTCAGCATAATCAAGACCATAACCCACTACGAAACCATTATCAATACTAAAGGCCACAAAATCCGGCGCTACCTTAACCTCTCGTCGTTCCTTTTTATCTAAAAACACAACAGTTCGCAAGGAAAGAACATTGCGCTTTTTAAAAATTTCATACAAAAAATGCAAACTGTGCCCGGTGTCCACGATATCTTCCACTATGAGCACATGCTTTCCGCCAAGGGGCAATTCCGCATCCTTGGTTATTGTGACTTCCCGTGAACTGTGTTCTGTGTATCCATAGCTACAAACACGCACAAAATCCATTTCCACATGCGGATTTTTCAGCGCGCGCACAAGATCGGCCAAAAAAATACCTGCCCCCTTGAGCACGCCCACAAGCACCAAGGGTTCATCACCGTACACTGCGTCTATTTCCTTGGCAAGAACCTGAACTCTTGCAGCAATTTCTTCTGCCGAAATGATTTTTCGGATTTCTTTTATCTCCATAAATACCCCTATAAGTCCAAAATTACGGCAGTTTCATCACAATCAGGATATTTTGGACAATGCACACAGTCAGCCCAGATTTTTTGTGGCAATACATCTTTATCCACTATGCTAAAACCGACATTAACAAAAAAATCCTCTTGGTACGTCAAGGCAAATACTTTATTTATAAGTAGTTTGCCACAATCGGCAAGACAGTATTCCACCAATTTGCGCCCAAGACCTTGCCTGCGCATATTGGGGTGCACCACAAGTGAGCATATCTCGGCAAGATTATCCCATGTCGGCGCAAGGGCACAACATGCCACAACCCGCATATCTGCCGTCTGTCCCACATAAAAATCCCGAATATGGCGATATAAATGACTTAACGCCCGTGGAAGTAAAAGCCCCTGCTTAGCCGCATCCATAAGCAAGGCGTGAATATCCTTCACATCGCCCATATGGGCCCGACGAATTATAATGTCTTGCATTTTACTGTCTCGCCAACACCTTATCAATAAATTTATTCAATTCCCTTTCGGTAACAAGCCCTGATTCATTGGCCACGAGCTCACCATCTTTATCAAACATGGCATTATGTGGAATGCTACGGACTTTAAAAAGTCTTTGCAACTCACTATCGGCCACATAGACCGCATACTTTACACCATATGTTTTAAGAAATGGGGGAAGAAGCTGTGGTTTTTTATCCACAGATAAACCTATTACCACAATATCCTTAGATCTTTTTCTGGCAACCGAAACCAAATGCGGTAACTCTTTTTTGCAGGGAGGGCACCACGTTGCAAAAAAATTTACCAAAACAATCTTACCCTTATGTTGCTCCAACAACCTTTCAAAGCCGTCCACGCCAATGCGCTTTGGAGCAGCATAAGCGGTGAATGAGTGGGTAAAAACTACAAGGGCAACAATACTTAATACGCTAATAAATCTAAATATTCTATTCATTCTTTCCTCGTTTAGCACTTCGTACTACAATAAAGATTTTGCAAGACGCACAGCACCCACAGCATCGGCCGAGTAACCATGCGCTCCAATGGACTTGGCAAAGGCTTCAGTCACAACCGCACCACCCACCATAACCTTCATGGGCAACTTTCGCTCCTCAACAAGCTTAATGGTATCTTCCATACGCACCATTGTTGTGGTCATCAATGCAGAAAGCCCTATAATATCCGCACCATGCTCTTCAGCACAACGCACAATATCCTCCGCCTTCACATCTTTGCCGGCATCAACCACATCAAAACCGTGATTACCAAGCAGTAAAGCTACAATATTTTTACCGATATCGTGAATATCACCTTCAACGGTGGCAAGCACTATCAAAGGACGTTTTTCCTTGCCACGTATTTCTTCAAGCATGGGCTTCACCAGTCCAAAAGCTTTTTGCATGGCTTCAGCCGCACGAATGAGTTGGGGCAAGAAATATTCTCGAATTTCATACCTACGCCCCACTTCGGTAATGGCCGGAATGAGCGTATTTTGCACAAGCAGCATGGGGTCATTTCCCTTTTGCAGTTCGCCTTGCACAAGGTCAGTAATTTTGTCCTTTTGTCCAAACAATACAGCGTCAAAAAGCGTTGTGGCATCCTCTTCTGCTTGACCGTGCCTTATGCCCACATGCCCTGCCGCTTGCGCACCGCTACTCTTCCAATCCGCATAAGCCGCTATAAAATATTTGGCGTCACGATCTTTATTTAAGAGTACATTGCTGGCGTCACGCACTTCACAAAGGCGTGTATTATCGGGATTTCCAATGCAAGAACTCAAGCCTGCACCAATGCACAAAGACAAGAAAGAAGCGTTTAGCAATTCTCTCGCCGGCAAACCAAAAGAAACATTGGATAAACCAATGGTCGTGGCCAAGCCCTCACGCACGCACCAACGTATGGTCTCAAGGCATTGACGCCCGGCTTCGCCCTTAGAAGACACAGCAAGGGCAAGCACATCCACCATAAGCAAGCTGCGAGCAATGCCCAAAGCATCGGCTTGCTCCAAAAGCTCTTCCAAAATAGCAATGCGCTCAGTGGCACGAACGGGTAAATCACGCCCTTTCAGCGGCAATAAAACAAATGGAGCACCAAAATCTCTGCACAATGGCCCAAGTGCCTCCATGCGCCCTTGTTCTCCGCTAATGGAATTGACAAGGGAAGAACCGGGACAATAGGGCAAAGCATTTTGCAAAGCTAAAACGCTTGACGAATCAAGGGAAAGCGGCACATCAAAACGTTCGGTAAGACGCAAAACAAGTTCCGGCAAGGCTTCAGCTTCATTGACCATGGGCGCACCCACATTGACATCCAGCAAGGGCACTGCTCGGGCAATCTGCTCTTCGGCAAAACGCATGGCAAGGCCAAATTCACCGGCTTGTAACTCGGCAATAAGCTGTTTTTTTCCCGTGGGATTAATGCGTTCGCCAATAATTGTAAAAGGATATTCATCGCCAATGCGCACTAGATTTGAGCGTGTGCTTAAAACAACGCTTCCCGCACTCACCCGCACCGAAGGGCGCCGCAACTCACAATCCGCCAACGCACGCCTCAGCGCAGCAATATGCTGCGGCGTCGTTCCGCAACATCCACCAAGCAGCTGCACACCGGCTCGTGCAAATGCCACTGTTTTTTCTGCAAAATTTTCGGGATCCAACCGAAAAACAGTCTCACCGTCCACAAGCTCAGGTAAGCCGGCATTGGGCTCGACAATGACAGGCAACTTGGAATACGTGAGCAACTCCTCCACCACCGGCGCCATCTGCACAGGGCCTGCGCTGCAGTTGGTGCCAAGTGCCACCACACCAAGATTTTGCATGGTTTCCACAAATATTTCAGGCGTTGAGCCGGTAAGACTCACGCCTTCTTCAAAGGTCATGGACACCATAATCGGCAAATTACACTGTTTTCGAATGGCCGCCACCGCTAAGCGTGCTTCGGCCAAATCAAATTGCGTTTCAATGCAAAAAACATCTACGCCACCATGCAAAAGTCCACGCACCTGTTCGCTGTAAGCTTCAATAATTGCGTGCGGTTCCAGTGCTCCCAAGGGGCGAGCAAAATAGCCCGTCGGCCCCATGTCACCGGCCACAAAGACAGGACGTCCGGCTCCTTTGGCAGCAGCACGAGCAACTTGCGCCACCTTGGAATTATATTTAAAAACATCCATGCCTTTTGGCATTTTGAGGGCATTTCCCCCAAAGGAGCACGTTAAAATAATATCAGAACCTGCATCAACGTAAGCTTTATGGATATCAAGCAAAACCTCGGGGCGTGCCAGACAAAATTCTTCGGGGCTCATCCCCACCGGTAAACCCGCAGCTTGCAGCATGGTACCCATGGCACCATCCAAAAGCAAAAAACGCCCCTCTTGTAAAATCTGACAAAAATCTTTCATAATTAAGCGACCTCAATCCTTTCTGTTTAAAACACTTTTTCTGCTATTCTTTTTAAAGATAGAATTTATTTTTACCTTGTCAATCAAAAAAATAAAATCGTAAAACGGTCAGAAAAAGCGTAAAAAAAACATTTTTACACAAAAAAACAGCCTCAAATCACATAAATACATAAAAAATTCCAATTGTCGCACTTTTTTTATGCTGTGCAAGCTGATTTTTTTATGTTATAAGAAAGTCGTTCGCCTCACACTGCTCTTTAAAGTACTAAACAAATTCAACAAAAAGAACAAATAAAAAACTGTATCCTTTATCACGGCGTCTGCACAAGCTATTTTCAAAGCATAACAATCGAGAATGTAAATGAAAAAAAATACAAATGCTACTAATAAAAACGCCTCGTCCCCAAAAAAAGGCAAGAAAGAAAAGGTAGATGTTGAAATTTTATACACACAGGACGGTACGCGCGCTGTTGAAAATGCACAGGGAAACATGTCCCCAAAGATAAAATCAGTCGGTCAAAAAACGGCAGCCCCCCTTGCCCACAACAAAAGCTCGGCCGATATTATTGACATTAATAACAGCGACACCGGCGAAACCGAAGATATTGACGATGGCTTGCTTGAGCTTGACGATGATACCGACTCGTCCGAACATTTGCAAGAGATGGATGATTTGGACGATCTGGAAGATTTTTCTTCGGACATGGACGAATCTGATCACCATGACGAGCATGTCGCCAAGAGCACGCTGCCAAAAGTGGTCACCAGCCGTGACAACTTGCATCTTTATTTAAAAGAAGTAAGCCGCTTCCCCATGCTCAAACCCGAGGAAGAACAAGAGCTTGCACATAGAGTCATCAATCAAAACGACACGGATGCCGCCTTTCGCCTTGTGTCTTCACATTTGCGCCTTGTTGTAAAAATTGCCATGGATTTCCAGCGACGTTGGATGCAAAATGTGCTCGACCTTATCCAAGAAGGCAACGTGGGGCTTATGCGTGCCGTCAATAAATTTGACCCCGATAAGGGCATAAAATTCTCCTACTATGCAGCCTTTTGGATAAAGGCATATATACTTAAATTTATTATGAATAACTGGCGTATGGTTAAGATTGGCACAACGCAGGTTCAACGTAAGCTCTTCTTCAATTTGAATAAAGAACGCCAAAAGTTGATTTCGCAAGGCTTTGACCCCGACGCACTCATGCTCTCGGAAAAACTTGGGGTCAGTGTTGATCAAATTCATGAAATGGAACAACGCCTTGGAGCTTCGGATATGTCGCTTGATATGCAAGTGAGCGATGTTGCCGGCGGTGCTTCACGCATGGACTTTCTCCCTGCCCTTGACCCCGGTGTTGAAGACAGCATTGCCAGTTCAGAAATTGCACAACTTGTACAAAAACATTTACAAAGTATTATTCCTAAGTTAAATGAAAAAGAAAATTATATATTGCAAAACAGACTATTGTCCGATGAACCTGTAACATTGCGGGAAATCGGCGAAAAATATAATGTGACAAGAGAAAGAGTGCGTCAGTTGGAAGCTCGGCTTTTGGAGAAAATACGCCAGCATTTAAGTAATGACATTAAAGACTTCTCTGAAGAATGGATAAATACTTAATATGAAATACTCCTTAAAAATTGGGATCATATCGACGTTTATATTCAGCGCCTTCTTTTTCGTGGGACTCTCGGGTTGCGCAGCTCAAGACATATCCATAAGTCCCCAAAAATATGTAGCATTTACCGATCAAAAACTACAAGACTCCACAAAAAACAATATTCATGATCCGTACTACAAGCTAAATGCAAGAAATATTTTTGTCTACTTAATCTTTAATCGTGCTCTTCTGCACCGCGATCCTAAAGGGGTCTTGGTTACATTTAAAGAGCTTATGCAATATCCCCTACCGGAATTTGTTTTTTTAGATATGGGTGTATTTGCCCTCGGTAACGGACATAAAGATTTCTTGGTGTTTTTAGAAAAAGGTATCAAGCTTTATCCAAAAAGTACTTCTTTGCACATGCTTTATGCAGAGCTTTTGCAAAAAAACGGCAGAAATAGTGCTGCCATTGCGCATATCAAAAAATTCATCACAGAAAATCCTCAAAACAATGACGGCAAAATCGAACTGGCTCTGCTGCTCATCAATGCAAAAAATTATCTTGAGGCTGAAAAAATTTTCCTCTCCTTGGATCCCAAGGAACGTAATGGCTATGTAGATTATTATTATTCCAAAGCTTTACAAGGCTTAAACCGCAAAGCTGAGGCCATGCGTTATCTTGAGCTGAGCGTGCAAAAAACACCGAACTTTACGGACGCTCTCAATGATTTGGCATTTTTATACGAGCAGCAAAATCAGCTGGAAAAATCCATGGCCATTTATGAAAAAATGCTCACCGGTTATGCTGCAAGTTCAGAAGTAGCCGTTCGCTTGATTATGCTTTCACTCAAGTTAAAGCAACCGGAACGGGCATTGAGGTATTTCGAAGATTTCCCCATGACAGCAAGCCTGAGTGTGACCGTGGCAAGTTTATTTGTGGATGCCGGCTACAACGATATTGCGGAAAACATTCTCTTGGCACTGCTTGATGTACAAGAAGCGCCGCAGGAATTGTATTTTTATTTGGCAGCCATAGCCTATGAACGGGACAAAGACTTGAAAAAAGCCCATAAGTGGCTCACCAATATACAAAAAGGTAATAAAGCCTATCCGCGCGCATTGCTCTTGCGAATGCAATTACTCATGGATTTACAGCAGTTGGATCAAGCCTTACTGGAGTCGAGGGAAGGAAAATTCTCCCTCCCCGAAGATCCGGAATTTTGGCTGGCGGAAATACGCATTTTAGCCACGCAAGGCAAGATAAATGAAGCCATAAACAATGTGAACATTATATTCAGTAAATGGCCTGATAATATTGAAATTGCCTATTTGCGTGCCTCATTATTCGACCGCAACGGTCAGAAAAAATCCGCATTTATGGCCATGGAAGATATTATAAAAAAAGATCCCAATCATTTCTACGCCTTAAACTACGTTGGCTATACCTTGGCTGAAGAAAACCGCCAAATAAAGCGAGCTGTTACTCTTTTACGCAAAGCTGTGGAGCTTTCGCCAAAGTCAAATTTCATCCTCGATTCCTTGGCTTGGGCACTGTTTAAGGCCAAAGAAATGGAAGAAGCTTGGGATATTATCAATGCTGCCATCAACGTAAGTCCGGTACATGACCCGGCCATTTGGGAACACTATGCAGAAATAGCTCGTGCCCTTGGCAAAAGAAAGGAAGCACGCTACGGCTACAGGAAGGCTCTGGAATTTTTACCCGAAAATGCGCAAAATATCCAACAAAAATTAAACCAGCTCTAGGAATATTTTGTGGAATATTTTGTGGGGGGAACTTTTGCTAGCGCCAAAAAGTCCCCCCCACACCCCCCTCAAAACGCGCTTTCCGCTTTTTTCTTCGA
>CAYJHK010000049.1:5427-10508 GCA_964369515.1 uncultured Desulfovibrionaceae bacterium | reverse complement strand
GGAGCTACGGCTCCCTTTTTACATAAGACTTTATACTACAAAAAGCAAGTCTTTCTTCGTGAAAATTTCTTTCGCAAGAATCAAAACTTGCACCGTTTCCTAAATGGCTTATATAAAAGTCAATTCTTTTTAATGTATCCACTCTAAATCATTAGTTTGTTTTCAGTGGTGATTATGTAGTCGTCATGACGACCACTACCGCACAGTGTTTTAGTACAAATTACAATATTTATTCAATATTATGGGAAGTTAGCAATACCTTGATTAGTGTTAAAAATATGCTATAAGGCTTTTATACAAAATATTACAAACAGACATAGTTGTCATATTTATGGAGGTCATTTTGCCTGAAGATCGAGAAAATAAAGTAAGTTGCAGTAATTTTATTAATGAAAGGGAAGTTGCGCTGGAAGTAATCTCCGGAAAGTGGAAATCTACCATTTTATGGAACCTTCATCTTTCGCAGAAAATTCGCTTTAACGAATTTTTCAAGATTATTCCAAGTATTACGCAAAAAATGTTAACACAGCAATTACGTAATCTTGAAAAGAATAAACTCGTAGTACGCACAGTTTACCCTTCAACGCCGCCAACAGTCGAATATTCTCTCACACCGTTGGCAGAGGACGTTATCCCCATTTTAGAAAGTTTAAGCCATTGGGGAAAAAAAGTTATTGAGTCTTACAACAAATAAATCCTCACACAGTCAATTATAAAGCTTCAATTTATCACACTATTATAAGGCACCAAAAAGTTACTTTCCTACCTTTTAGTTTTTACCAAACAATAAAGTGCCTTCTTGTGTAATTTTTTCTTTATGCCTATATAGCCCCATCAAACGCATTTTGCGTAAAATTTTTAAAAAGGATTTATAGATGAAAAGATTTACTATTCCAAGAGATGTGTATTTTGGCGAAAATGCCCTTGAACACTTAAAAAATCTTACAGGCACAAAGGCTATGCTGGTTATTGGTTCTGAACGAATGATTAAGGACAATACCACTGCTGTTATCCAAGCTCATCTTAAGGAAGCCGGTATCGAGAGTTCTATTTTTTGCGGCATAGAAGCAGACCCAAGTGTTGCTACTGTTATGCGTGGCGTTGCCGCAATGAATGAATTTCAACCGGACATTATTATAGGCGTTGGTGGTGGTTCTCCTATAGATGCAGCAAAAGCCATGTGGATTTTTTATGAAAATCCCGAGTTCACCTTTGAGGAAGCAGCAAAGCCCTTCAATCTCCCAACGCTGCGCAAAAAAGCCTATTTTGTGGCCATAACCACCACCAGCGGCACAGGTACAGAAGTAACCGCATTTTCCATCATCACCGATGAAAAAACAGGCACCAAGTACCCCATTGCTGACTATAACATAACCCCGGACGTGGCCATTGTGGACACTAATCTTGTAAAAAGTCTTTCTCCCTTGCTTGTAGCCAACACGGGTATGGACGCCATTACGCACTCCTTTGAAGCTTATGTTTCTGTGGTTGCTAACCCCATTACCGATTCGTTAGCTATGAAATCCATTGAAATGATAGTAGATAATGTTGTGGCTTCTTACAACGGGGATGAAGAAGCGAGAAAAGAAATGCACATTGCGCAGTGCATGGCCGGCATGTCTTTCTCCAATGCAATTTTAGGTATTGTACATTCTATGGCACATAAGACAGGTAGAATATTTGACATTCCGCATGGTTGCGCCAATGCTATCTATCTTCCTTTTGCCGTAAAGTATAATGCCAAAGTTGCCGGCGAGCGTTATGCACAAATTGCTAAATATCTTGGTTTAGCAGGCTCTACAACAGATGAGCTGGTAGATGCTCTTATCGCAAAGCTTGTGGAACTTAAAGCCCAGATGAATATGCCCAAAACCATGAAAGAATTTGGCGTAGATGAAGACGCCTTCTTGGCGCAATTGGATGACATTGCGGCAGCAGCAGTTGCAGACCCATGCACGGGAACAAATCCTCGTGAAATTGACCCCGCCACCATGGCAAAACTGTTCAAATGCGCTTATTATGGTGAAAAAGTCGATTTTTAAGTTCAAAAGTCGTTTCTAAGATTGTTGAAAAATCTATTTTTTACGGTCTGTTCAAAAATGAACTGATGTAAAGAAGCAAAAAAAGCCAAAGCGTTCAGTGTATGAGATTTACCTGAATGCTTTGGCTCTTTATTTTAATTCCGAAAATGATGCAATATTTCACCCTTTTTCAACGCACTGTTATGCTTTCCAGTCATCGGCATATTCTATATTGCCATCGTTATATGTCCAAGTAATCTTGGAATAAGTGAACGAAACCTCTTCCATATCATGATAGGGTTTATTGTCGGGAACAAATGTGGTTGGCGTAAATTCACGAATGCCGACCACAATGGCATCTTCGAGTTTGATGGTGAAATATTTCTCTTCGGTTCCATCAGCTTTAATGCGATATTGATCAAAAACTACTTCACTTTGTTCACCGGTGCAGCACGCTTTGAAAAGTTTTGGGCTTGCAACGTCCTTATGTTTTGTGAACGTAATGGGATGATGGATGCGTTGGCCGGTGGGCAAGCCGGTATGTGTATCCTTGGGAATTTCTACGCTGTGCTCAACACCGTAAACAAGAATTTTGTCTTTTTTATCGCCACCTTGGGGGCAATCACCCTTTATATCGCCTTGACTTTTACCTTTTACGGCTAAATATGCTGTTAATGCCATGGATATAATCTCCCTTTGTTATAAGTTTACAGTTATGTATAATAAGACTAATGCGCTCTTTAACATCCTGTTGAAAAACTCAAGTTTAAGTAGTCCGTTCAAAAAGAGTGAGTTGCAAGGAAGCAAAAAAAGTCAAGCTGTCCAGTGTGTTAGATGTATACAAGCAGTTTGAATTTTTCCGCTGACGCAGCAAATACCTTTTTTAAACGGACTGCCAATTACTTCTTCTCCAATTTGCCCACCAAGGACAAGGTAAAGCTGGAGCCCATATACTTGAAGTGCGGTCGTGCCTTAATGGCAACCGTATACCAGCCCGGGTCGCCGGGGACGGGGTTAACCTCAACACTTGCTTGACGCAAAGGGCGTTTACTGCGTGTGCTCGGGTCTGGGCTGTCCATTTCCGTCACGTATTGGCTAAGCCAAGTGTTGAGTTGCTTTTCTATATCACTGCGTTCTTTCCACGTTCCGATATTTTCCCTCTGTAATACCTTTATGTAGTGCGCAAGCCTATTCATAATCATCATGTAGGGCAATTGCGTTGAAAGGCGATAATTTGTTTCGGCTTCCTTACCTTCCGGCGTGTTAGGGAAAATCTTGGGAGCTTGACAAGACTGGGCAGAGAAAAAGGCTGCATTGTCCGAGCCTTTACGCATGGTTAAGCCAATAAAGCCCTCTTCGGCAAGTTCATATTCACGCCGTTCCGAAAGCAGTACCTGCGTGGGAATTTTTGCCTTTATTTGCCCCATATCTTCGTAATTATATACGGGAAGATCTTCAACAGCTCCGCCACCTTGCGGGCCGATGATATTGGTGCACCAGCGGTATTTGGCAAAAGAATCCGTCAGGCGAGCTGCCATGGCAAATGCGGCATTACCCCAGCAAAATTCATCAGAGTGTTTGGCATCTTCTTGAAAATTAAAGGATTTTGTGGGTATTGTTTCTTGACCGAAGGGCAAACGCAATAAAAAACGTGGTAGCGTTAAGCCGACGGAGCGGGCATCGTCAGATTGTCGAAAAGATCGCCACTTTGCGTACTGCGCACCTTCGAAGATGCCGTGAATATCCTTCAAATTGGACATATCTTCCCAAGATTCAAGCCCAAAGAATTTCTTGTCGGCTGCGGCAATGAACGGTGCGTGCGCCATGGTGGACACGGAAGCAACATATTGTAAAAGCTTCATATCTTGAGGCCCGGGGCCAAAATCATAGTCAGCGATGATGGCTCCCACGGGTTCACCGCCGAATTGACCAAATTCAGCTGTATAGACTTGCTTATAAAGGCCGGAACGCACAACTTCCGGCGAATCCTCAAAATCATCAAGCAAATCTTCTTTGGAAACATTGATAATTTCAATTTTATTATTTTCACGAAAATCTGTTTTATCCACCAAATATTTCAAAGAACGCCATGAAGATTCAAGCTTTTGAAATTTTTCATTGTGCATGATGGCGTTAACCATGGAAGATAATTTCTTATCCACTTCAGCCACCATTTCATCTACCATAAGCGCAGATATTTTGGCTTCGGGCTTTAGGGTGACAATTTCTTTCAAAAAAGCCTGCAAACCGGATTTTGTTGCAGAATACCCTTCATCATCAGGATTTATCTTGGATGTTTCAATAATTTCATCTAAAAGATTAAAAGCAGTGGAAGCGGCAACCTCGCCTTGCCCATCTTTTTCTTCTTGAGACATGGATTTACTCCTCAGTATATATGTTCAATCAAACCTTAATTCACAATTTAATTAACAACTATTCGTCATCTAATCCCAATGCTTCTAAAAGTTGCTTGCGACTGGCCTCATCCTTCATTGTTTCTTGGAGTTTTTTTCGAAAATCCGGAATATTTGCCAGTGGACCTTTCAATGCTTTTAAGGACTCTCGCAGCCTTAAAAGCTCTGCAAGTTCCGGAACTTGCGCAGCTATGGAATCCGGCTCAAAATCCTTCATGGAGGCAAAGGCCAGCGAAACCGGCATACTTGCATCTTCATCCTCAGACAGGGTGTTTTTTACCACGAAATCCAACTTCACATCTTGCGCTTTCAAAACATCATTAAAATTATCTTTGTTTACTGAGGTAGGTGCTCGATCTTCCACGGCACGTTCATCGGTACGATGTGTAAAATCCCCTAAAATAGTGAGCTTTAGAGGCAATTCGACTTCAGACTGGACATCACCGGTGGATGATTTGTAAACAATGTTGACACGCTCTTTTGGTGCCACTGACCCCTCTTTGGACATAAGTCTCCCCCTCTTATTCTAAAGGCTAAAAATTTGAAATACATAGAAAAAAACAAACACCGCCACTATATTTTTTGTCTCATGGCTTTTGCCTTAACTTAGCATTTATAGGAAAATTTTCTTTAATTCAAGAGTATT
>CAYJHK010000049.1:0-5327 GCA_964369515.1 uncultured Desulfovibrionaceae bacterium | reverse complement strand
GGCTTTTGCCTTAACTTAGCATTTATAGGAAAATTTTCTTTAATTCAAGAGTATTGCAAGTGTTGCCACGCAATCCAGAAAGGAATTAATATGGATTACTCCGTCGTGGGGTTACTCGCAATGATATTATCACCGGCATGAGTACCTTCTGATAACTAGAGACAACAGCAACATTTTTTACTTTAACAATACTTCTTCGCATTGCCTTAGCCAAGTGTAAGTACACCTGTTTGACTGGGCGCAATGCATACCCCCGGACAGTTGGGTACAACCCCCATGCAGTTTTGACCCGTAATGCTGGTGAGTCTTTGCAGGGGCGCACCCCCAACCATAATGGTGAAACAACCAACATTGTAACTGGTTTGACCGCCAATGGTAGCAGAGGCAACCCCCATGAGCGCACCTGCTTGATCGCCAACACTCACCAGACCCTTCGAGGCCATGTTGATGCAAGGCGTGCATGAAAAAAGAACGTTGGAAACCACAGGCGAAGTGGCCGAAGAGAGTGCTGTATTGGGATAGGGTACAGGAATGGGTGGAACTCCGGGCGTTGTGCAAACATCTGGAAAACCTAAACTCATTCCCGGCCCCATCGTTAATCCAAACATTTTCCACCTCTTTTTTATGTACTTTTACTATATATTTGTTTATTATCATCTGACTATAAAGTCAAGCGAAAATACAAGCATTTTGTCCGGTAAAAATCATTACATTACTACGACTTCTGTTATTTTGAAAATGACTTTCAAATTAAATCTTGAACTTTTTTTTTATGAAGCAGGTGCGCATATGACAGATAACGACAATAGTTACATACTATTAGGTACATCGCCCATAAACGGGAGCACGCCTGCCGGTGATGATGCTCGCTATGAGACTGAATATACAACCATCTTGGAAGAAATCGAAAAAATGAGCTTTTCATCGGAAGGCAGCGAAACCTCATGGCGCAATGTGGAAAAGAACGCTGTGATTATTTTATCTCAAAAATCCAAAGACTTACAAGTTTGTACCCATCTTGGCGTTGCCTTGTGCCATACCAAGGGTATTTTGGGATTTCTTTGCGGTATGCAGGTACTCATGGGGTATATGGAAAATTTCTGGGAAAATGGCTGGCCAAGCCTAAAGCGTATGCGTGGTCGCATGAATGCCTTGCTCTGGTGGCAAGAAAGTGCCCAAAAATTTATACAAAATCTGCTTGATAAGGATGTGTGTGCCGAAAATACCGTCAGTACTTCCATGCAGCAAGAACTACTTGCCGCACTGACAACCCTTGATGCCCTATTGGCGGAAAAAGCTCCCGATGCTCCACCCTTACGCCCACTTCGGATACTCGTTGAGCGACTGAACATTGAAGCTCCGCCCGTAGCTGTTGAGCCTGTTGTCACGCCTGCTGCTGAAGTGGCTCCTCAGCTTGAAACTCAGGAGGAAAACAGAGAAAATTTCGATGAAAATAAAATTCAAAGTCAGAGTCAAGATGGGTTAGCGGATAGTACGTCGAAACAAATAGTGAAAACACAGCAGGTTACGGATAGGCAGGCTGTAGACACGCCGCAAAAAAATATCAGACAAGGAAATGGACTAGAAGCAATACCGGCGACGCAAGTTTTGGAAGATGATGAAACTTCTTTTGATAATGCTGAGAATATTGACCTGTCGTCTCACACTGACACCGCAGCTGCTACGCACTCAGATATTGACGATTCCGCCGATACTATAGCCAAAGCACAAGCACTGCAAAAATTGTTGGATGAAAATAAAGATCTTGTGACATTGCGCCAAAACTACAGCACAAGTATGCTCGCCTATGCCGCCAAGCTCTCGAAGCTTGCGCCGCAGCTGCCACTGTCTTGGCAACTGGCACGCAACGCACTTTTTGGGAGTATTCTCCATTTGCCGCCACTTGATGCCCAACAGTCCAACGAAAAAAACAAGATAACCTTCATTCCTCCGCCTGAAACCGACGCACTGGCTCGTGCCGCTGACATCTTGAAGAATTCGTCAAACTTGCAAAGCCTCAGCTCCAGCGTCCTCTCATTGGAAAATATCTTTCTTTCTGCGCCACTTTTCTTGGATGTGCAAAAAGCAATACATGCCACGCTTGTGGCACTTGGCGCAGAATTCAGCGCCGCCGCCCGTGTTGTTCACCATGAAAGTGCAACATTTTTTCAAAGGTTACAAGAATTAGAATATTATGCATTCAATGACGGTACGCCCTTTATGAATACGGAAACAGTGCGTTGGCTCAAAACCGAACTGCACAAGCCGCAAACTGTGGCTGCGCCCCAAATCAAAATGCAAAGCAGCGATTGCGCCACCATCAACAAAACACTTGACAAAGCACGCAAATTTATGCTCAATAATGATATTGATAAAGCTCTAAGCATTCTTGATGCGCAAAAAAATGCTTCCGTTGCAAACAACACACGCATTTGTGTGTACCAAATACATTTTCTCTGCCAAGCCGGAAAAATAGACACGGCATGTAGCCTTGCAACATCGGTGCTTAAAATCGTCGACAAGCATAAATTGGATCATTTTGACCCTGATTTGGCCATTTTCTGCCTCTCGGCCGTACATACTGCGTACAGCCTAAACGAGAAAAAAAACGGAAAGCATTTACCCAAACTTTGCCGTCGCATGGCATGGCTTTCTCCCACTGTCCTTTTAAAATAATGTGTGTAGCATGTCAAAACAAACGTTAGCAGTCGTTTCAAGCCAAAAAATTTGGCAAGAGCAAGAAGATTTGCATACTCAAGAAAAGCGCACGCCAGCCCCACTTAACGCACGCAAACTTGATGTACGCAAACTTGCAGAACTTTTCCCTTCCGTACCTGCTGATAAGCTGCATACATTGGGAAACGATTTGCGGGCTTTTTTTCATGTGAATAAACACAAAAATGCCACCATCTCCCCATCACTTATGGATTATCTCATAGGGCAAATAGATGAAATTCTCTCCGCACAAATAAATGTCATCCTTCAAGCCGAACCCTTGAAAAGTCTCGAGAAAACGTGGCGCAACTTGTATTTTCTTGTCAGTCGTGTGGATTTTACGCAGAATATCTTTGTTGAATTTATTTCCGTCTCCAAAAATGACTTGCTCCATGATTTTCAAGATGTGCCTTCCATTATCAAATCCGGCTTGTATTACCATATCTACACCTCAGAATTTGGGCAATTTGGTGGAACACCCGTGGCAGCAGTCATTGCCGACTACACCATCACCCACTCGCAAAATGATTTACAGCTATTACAATATGTCTCCTCTGTGGCGGCCATGGCGCACGCCCCATTTTTTGCCGCAGCCGGCATGGAATTTTTTGACATCGGCTCATGGGGCGAACTCTCCAATATCATGGACTTAAACAGTCTTTTTGATATGCCTCGCTATGCCAAATGGAATAGCTTTCGCAACAATCCGAACGCACGCTACATTGGACTTACTCTCCCCGGATTTCTTTTGCGCCTGCCCTATCACGAAAGTCAAGGCGAACTCAGCACGAGCTTTGATTTTGTAGAGGACGTGAGTTGTGAGGAAAATTTTTGCTGGGGCAATACAGCCTTTGCCTTGGCTGTTCTTTTGGCGGACAGTTTTGCAAAATACCGCTGGTGCGTCAATATCATCGGCCCTGACGGCGGCGGAAGCATTGACAATCTTTTATGCAGCGAACACCACGCCTTACAAGGTCTAAAGCAAAAAGTTGCCACACGCAGCCTTATTACGGAAAAGCGTGAGTTTGAGCTTGCAAATCTTGGCTTTATCCCCATGTCCATACATAAAAATCCCCATGAGGCCGTATTTTTTTCCGCCAATTCTGTCTTAAGAGCCAAGCAATTCCCAAGCACACAAGAAGGCGCTGCCGAGCAAATCAGCTTCAAACTCTCCACGCAATTTCCTTATATGATGCTCATAAATAGACTTGCGCATTATATAAAGGTTTTACAGCGAGAAAATACAGGTCTATGGCGTGAGCGTCACGACTTAAGCCGTGAACTGAATGGCTGGATTAATCAATATGTCACCGCCATGGATACACCGGATGCCGTCACTCGCAGCAAACGACCGCTACGCATGGCAGAAATTGTTGTGCAAGATGTGGAAGGAAGCTCCGGCTGGTACTCCATTGCGGTGCATGTAAAACCGCATTTTAAATACATGGGCGTAAACTTTACCCTCTCCCTTGAGGGCAAACTTGAACGAAACACTGTTCCCGTTGAAATGTAAACAAAAAGAGGGTGTATGCTTTTTTTATATTCCAGAAAAACGCAATGTCTGCTCTTGGTGGCATGGCTCATAGCACTGGGTTTTATCTATGAAAATACGGTGGGTAAGACCCCTCTATTTGTACATCAAATGGCGCAAAATGATGCAAACACAGCACAAACACCGGTCTTAGGACAAAAAATCGAACCGTTGCCGGAAGTTTTTGTGCCACAGCCGCCGTCGTCGCCACCGTTACCATCGTCGCAGGCCGAAACAGTTCGCCCAAAAGCCGATGACCTGCTCAACATATGGGATGGCGAAAACGTCAGCGTCAAAAACGACAACCCTAAGGCACTTCTTTTTAACTTAGAATATATTCCGGCAAAGAAAAATGGCTTCACTCCGCCTAAAGTCGTCAGTTATTATGTGAAAAATGCACCGTATTATGTAGTTGATTTTGGAAAACCGTGGAAAGGATCTGCCGATACCAAGGAACTTAACTCAACCTTGCCAAGTATAAACAGCATTAAGCTCATAATAACAAAAACAAAGGCATTACGCCTCATTATACACGGAAAAACCCAATCGGTGGTACGGAATATACGCTTGGTGCAAAAAACACCTAACGCTGAGGGGATAGAGCTTGAGTTTCGTGTGCCATAGCTAAAAATATCATAAAAAAAGCCTTGCCCTTTGTGTCGGCAAGACTTATATAGAAAGGGAGCCGTAGCTCCTGCGCTAACAGAAACTACGGCCGGCAAGGTGGTTAACACCCCCTTAATGTGCGATTGCCTTTTGGATTGACAAATTTATGACCCGTATCAGTTGCCGTCTGATACGGGTCAACTGTTAATAAGCGTTAATGGCTGTCAACAGGACGAGCATCAGACCGATTACGATAGCATAAAAAAGCTTCCGCATGGCTATAGCCTTCCTTTTCCATGTCACCACGGACGTATACACCTTGCCGATGTAGAAAGAAGGGCAATCGCACAAAATATTTGTAAGATATTTGAAGTAATGGCGCAAGCCGAGATTTTTAGGGTATAGTGCTTTAAGCAGGGTACTTAAGGAAACGCTGATTAAATATAATTTTGTACATGCAAATCTATTGAATTGG
>CAYJHK010000048.1:0-10599 GCA_964369515.1 uncultured Desulfovibrionaceae bacterium | reverse complement strand
ACTTTTTGGCGCTAGCAAAAGTTCCCCCCACAAAAGATATCGCAAATGAGAATGCCCTGGCGTCATCACTTGTTCGCAAACAAATGTGAGCGCAGAGGTCTTGTTAAATTAAAACAAATTCACCGAACAGGCTTTAGTAGCCTGTTGAAAAAGTCAAATCTCAACAGTCCGTTCAAAAAAGGTGAGTTACAAGGAAGCGAAAAAAGTCAAGCTGTGCAGTGTATTAGACATACATAAACAGTTTGGCTTTTTATCGCTGACGCAGCAAATGGCCTTTTTTCAACGGATTGTTAGAATATGTGACTTTCATCACCCAATAAACGTCTGCAAATTTCTTGCGCAGCCTTACGCCCGGCGCCCATGGCAAGAATAACTGTAGCAGCCCCGGTAACAATATCACCGCCGGCAAAAACGTTGGGAATGGATGTTTCCCCTGTTTCGTCATTGGCGACAATATGTCCCCATTTATTGAGCTCAAGTTCCGGCGTAGCCTCAAGTAAAATGGGATTTGCACGAGTACCGAGAGCCACAATGGCAAGGTCGGTGGGAAGGTCGTACACATCGCCCTCAATGGGTTCGGGACGACGACGCCCCGAAGCATCCGGTTCGCCAAGTTGCATACGTTGCAAAGTCACAGAGGTGAGCGCAAGCTTGCTGTCGCCGTTAAATTGCACGGGAGACGCAAGTAATTCCAATTGGATACCTTCTTCCTCTGCGTGTTCGATTTCCTCGTGACGAGCAGGCATTTCCGCACGAGTGCGTCTGTAAACTATGTGTACACTTTCCGCACCAAGACGCATGGCTGTGCGTGCGGCGTCCATGGCCACGTTTCCGGCGCCAAAAACCGTAACATTTTTACCGGGATAAATGGGCGTATCTTCCTCGGGGAATTTATAAGCCCGTCCGAGATTGGCACGAGTCAGATATTCGTTGGCTGAAAAAACACCCACATAGTTTTCGCCGGGGATATTTAAGAAAAGGGGCAAGCCTGCGCCAACGCCAACAAATACAGCATTATAGCCTTCATCGAAGAGGTCTTGAATGCTGACGGTACGCCCTGCCACCCAGTTAAGCTTAAATTCAACGCCATTAAGTTCAAGGCCGCGAAGCTCTTCTTTTACCACATCCTTGGGTAAACGGAAGGAGGGGATGCCATAAACCAGCACGCCGCCGGGTTCATGTAAAGCCTCGTAAACATCGACTTTAATACCATGCGAAGACAGGTACCCTGCCACGGTAAGCGAAGCCGGCCCGGAGCCTAGACAGGCGACCTTCACACCTTCCACAGGCAACGCACAAGCATTGGTTCCGGTAACTTGCTCACAAGCGGAAGTGGCGATATAGGTGTCGGCAACAAAACGCTCAAGCCGCCCAATGGCCACAGGCTCATGCTTTTTACCTAGAATGCATTTACCTTCGCACTGCACTTCTTGCGGACAAACACGACCGCAAACAGCAGGCAAGCTATTGGTACTCTTGATAATTCGATAAGCAGAGTCCATATCGCCGCGCGCTACGGCCGCAATAAATTCGGGAATGGGCACTTCCACGGGACAGCCCTTTACGCATAGGGGCTTTTTGCATTGCAAGCAGCGTGCCGCTTCGGTCATTGCCATTTCACGAGTGTAACCTGTGGCCACTTCCTTAAAGTTGCGTGCCCGTATCTTGGGGTCTTGGCAAGGCATGGGAGTGCGTGGAGCAACAGGCTTTTTTTCTTTTTTCTTTGGGGTTGTATTATCCATTGCATGTACACCTATAATGATCAAAAGATTCTTTTTCTTGACTTGCAAAAGCAAAGAGACGACGGCGCAGCTCATCAAAATCCACTTGATGCCCGTCAAATTCCGGTCCGTCCACACAGGCAAACTTCGTCTGACCGCCAACGGTTACACGGCAAGCACCGCACATACCGATTCCGTCCACCATGATGGGATTCAAACTCACCACTGTCGGCGTATTGAAAGGCTTTGTGCTGATGGATACAGCATTCATCATGGGCACAGGCCCAACCGCCACCACTTCAAATACATCCTTATCTTTTTCCAGCCTGTCAACGAGAAGATCGGTCACAAGCCCTTTGTGCCCATAACTACCGTCATCGGTGGAAATAAGCAGTTCATCAGCAAAGGAAGATAGCTCTTTTTCAAAGAGAAGCAGGTCTTTATTGCGTGCGCCAATAATTCCCACAACCTTGTTGCCAATACGGTGATGACCCTTGGCAATGTGGTGCATAGCCGCAATGCCCGTGCCGCCGCCAACGCAGATCACTGTGCCTTTTTTCTGAATATGTGTGGGCTTACCGAGGGGACCGCACACGTCCATGATACTGTCGCCCTCTTTATACGTTTCGAGCAGGGCGGTGGTTTTGCCAAGCACCAGATATACAATGGTAATGGTACCATTTTCCTTATCGGTATCGGCAATGGTTAAGGGTATACGTTCGCCATTTTCAGTTAAGCGCAAAATGACAAAGTGCCCGGGTTCAGCTTTTTTGCTGATATGCGGGGCATCTAACACAAGCTTACTTGTCTGTCCGGGGATGAGAGATTCTTTGACAAGAATTGGAATTGACATAAAAACTCCTCATAAAGCAGAACTTTTCACTATGAATATATATCCACAAACATTTGACAATTAAATATTCATAATAACCTGAATTACATGAACAATAACTAAAATTCGTTTACAGATGGATTATGCTCTTTCGCTTCAAAATTCCGCCAATATTTAAATTCGTTTACCCATATCGAAAAACTCAGTACAAAGCAAGAGGAATATATATAAAATCAAAATTAATATTTATAAAAAAATTAGTATACATTTCAATATTTAACCGCAAAGGATATTTTTAAAACCTACATGCGTAGCATTTCATGCAAGAGACTACGGGACAATGTCGGGAAAAATGGTTACTTTTTCCAATAAAACAAAAATGTTGGGATTAGTCGAGATTTCTTGTCACTCAAGTCTAGACAAAGTTTGGATTGACGCTTATAGTATGTTGTTAAATAAAATTACTATGGGCATTGCCCTTTAAGGAGTCATTTGTGGAATATAGAGTAGAAGAATTGTCCCCTGTGAAGAAAAAAGTTCATATTACCGTGGACAAAGAGGAAGTACGCGCCGCCATTGTTTCAACCATTGCGCTTTACCAAACTTCAGTTCAAGTGGACGGATTTCGCAAGGGCAAAGTTCCTGCTTCTGTTATAGAAAGCCGTTTTCGTGATAAAGTCTATGCTGAAGCCAAGCAGGATTTGGTTAATGTTCACATCAATAAAGTCATTGAAGAGCTTAACGAATCGCCCGTTTCCGGCATACAATTTGGCGATGAAGAAGAAATTTTTGCACGCGAAGAAGACTTCATATACAGCATAAGTTTTGAAGTATTGCCGACTTTTACCATCCCCGAATACGAAGGCATGGAAGTTTTACAAGAAAAAGCCCATGTGAAAGATTCTGAGGTGGATGAATTTATCGAGCGTATGCGCAAAGAACGCTCGGAATTTGTGGTAGCTGAAGGCAAGGGGCCTGCGGTAGATGGTCAAGCGGTGGAAATAGATTTTGCTACATTTGAAAATGGCGTGGCACTTGAAGGCATCAGTGCCCAAAACTTTCAAATGAACCTTGGCGAAGGCCAAGCCTTAAAACCCTTTGAAGAGCTTGTAAAAACCGTTGAACTTGGCGAAACTAAGGAAGGCGATGTCACATTCCCCGAAGATTTTCTTGCCCCTGACTTAGCCGGAAAGACCGTGACCATGAAGGTGACCGTGCATAGCATTAAAGAAAGGAAATTACCTGAAATTAATGATGAATTTGCAAAAAGCCTCGGTCAAGAATCTCTGGAACAACTACGCCAATTCTTTATAGATAATTATATGCGTGGCCGCACAAACCTCTATAAGAGTACGGCTCAAAAGAAACTTTTAGATAAACTTGTGGCCATGACCGAGTTTGATTTGCCTGAATCCATGATTGAAACACATCAACATTCCTTATTGGCAGAACGTCAGCATCAAGCTGAAAAACAAGGAAAAAGCCTGCAATCTATGGGCTTGGATATCAGTGAGCTCATGGCAAGTTGCCGCAAGGAAGCCGAAGAAATCACCCGTGACCAAGTTTTTCTTATGAGCGTAGCCAAGAAAGAAGGTCTGAGCGTGGAAGATAAAGACGTTGATATGGCAATCTATCAAATGGCACAGCGCAGTGGTCAGGATTTCAAGCAGTTACGTGATGACTATGTGAACTCCGGCTCCATCTTTATTTTGCGAGATCGCCTTGTGGCCGACAAAGCCATAGATGCCATTTATGACAAGGTCAAGGTTACTGAAGTTGAAGCTTCTGAGCTTGCTCAAGATGATGAAAAAACAGAAGAAAGCGCATAATTTAACCCACAGCCTATTGCTATTTTTAAATACCGGATTATATTCTGTATATAGAGCCCGATTGGAGAAGTGATGTATAATATTTCAATGCCTTATGTTGTCGACGGTGAAGGACGCAAAGAACGTCAGTATGACATTTTTTCTCGTTTACTCGAAGATCGTATCGTTATGCTTGGAACAGAGGTCAATGACCATGTGGCAGCACTTATTTGTGCGCAGCTGCTCTTCTTAGAGTCTAAGGATGCAGAAAAAGAGATTAACCTATATATTAACTCTCCTGGCGGCTCGGTAACGGCCGGTATGGCCATCTTTGATACTATGAACTATATATCTTGTCCGGTGGCGACAGTATGCATGGGGCAGGCCAGCAGCATGGGAGCTTTCTTGCTTGCTGCTGGTGAAAAGGGTATGCGCTACTCCTTGCCCAATAGCCGCATTATGATTCACCAGCCCCTTGGCGGGGCCAGCGGTCAGGCTTCTGATGTGGAAATTACCGCACGCCAACTGCTAAAAACCAAGAAATTGCTCAATGAAATCTTGGCAGAAAAAACCGGACAAAATATTAATAAAATCATCAAGGCCACCGATCGTGATAACTTCATGACGCCTACTGAAGCCTTGGAGTTTGGTATTATTGATAAAGTTATTGAGTCACGCAAAGAATTGGCTTAATATTGAAGTTTTTCCTTCAACACTTTTATGATTATAAGGATTTGGCATGGCAAAAAATCACAATAAAGAAGTGTCCTGCTCTTTTTGTGGAAAGAGTGAGTACAATGTAAAAAATCTTATTGTACAAGGGGATGTGCGCATTTGTGATCAATGCGTCAGTATTTGCAATGAAATTATTGCGCAGCAAAATATCGCTGAAGTACATGATGACGGTGTACTGTTGTCGCCCATGCAAATTAAAGAACGCTTGGACGAATATGTCATAGGTCAGCATGAGGCGAAAAAAATTCTTTCTGTGGCCGTGCATAACCATTATAAGCGTGTTTTTTATGCTGAGGCCTTGGGTGACGAGGTGGAAATCGAAAAGAGCAATATCCTCTTGGTTGGGCCTTCCGGTAGCGGAAAAACGCTGCTTGCCAAGACCCTTGCACGCACCTTAAAAGTCCCCTTTGCCATAGCTGATGCCACAACTTTGACCGAAGCCGGCTATGTGGGCGAAGATGTAGAAAATATTCTTGTACAGCTTTTGCAAAATGCCGATTACAATATCGAAGCTGCCAGCAAGGGTATTATATATATTGATGAAATTGATAAAATTTCACGCAAAGGCGACGGGCCGTCCATAACCCGTGACGTCTCAGGCGAGGGCGTGCAGCAAGCTCTATTGAAAATCATAGAAGGAACCGAAGCCAACATCCCCCCCAAGGGCGGACGCAAACATCCACAACAGGAATTTATTCGCATGGATACCAGCAATATCCTGTTCATTGTGGGCGGTGCTTTTGTGGGGCTTGATAAGCTTGTGGCATCCCGTATGAGTGGCGGCTCCATGGGCTTTGGGAATACATTGAAAAACAAAAAAGATATTCCCTTGGCGGAACTTATGAATGAGCTGCATCCTGCGGATCTTGTGAAATTTGGGTTAATTCCCGAATTTGTCGGACGTATTCCTGTTTTTACCCATGTGGATAATTTGGAAGCCGATGACCTTATCCGTATCTTGACCGAACCTAAAAACGCATTGGTGCGCCAATATCAAAAGCTCTTTGAACTCGACAATGTGACTTTGCGCTTTACGGCTAATGCTTTGCGTACCATTGCAGAAAAATCCCTAGAGCGTAAAACAGGCGCTCGCGGTTTGCGCAATGTCATGGAAAAAGTTATGCTTGATATAATGTATCATTTGCCCACTATGACTACTGTGCGTGAATGCTTGATTAATAAAGCAGTTATTGAAGGAACACGCAAACCCGTGTACTTGCATGAAAATGAAGAGCAAGAAGCCAGTTAGCAATATACTGCAATGACAGTATGTTGCATTGTCTTCGAGCCTTAACAAACACATACATATCTTCATGGAATGTATCGGTTTTGACGGTATACATTTCATTTAGCAGCCTGTTGTAAAAGTTAATTTCGTACAGGCTGTTCAAAAAGCGACAGTTGCAAGGAAGCGAAAAAAATCAAGATGCGCAGTGTATTTGATATACATAAGCGGTTTGGCTTTTCATCGCTGACGTTGCCAATGTTACTTTTTCAACAGCCTGTTAACACTATAAATATTTCGTTCATTGGTAGGAGTTTACATGGCGACATCACCCAAAATACATGGAATTGTTTTGACAAGACATCAAACCGGGCCGGTAGAAATGCCTCTTATGTCCGTAAGAGAAGTTGTCATGTTTCCTCGTGCCATTATGCCACTTTTTGTCGGGCGCAAAGCTTCGGTTAAAGCTATAGATGCCGGAAATCTCGAATATAATAAAAAAATATTTCTGGTGGCACAAAAGGAACCCGATACGGAAAAGCCGGAAGCTGACGACCTGTACACCGTGGGTGTGGTGTGTCGTATTTTGCAAGTTTTACCCCTGCCGGATAGCACCATAAAAGTACTTTTTGAAGGTTTATATCGAGCAACTTGGGAAAAAATAAGTGAAGATGAGCCTTTTGGTGCCAAGCCTTACCCGTGCGTCATCACCACAGCCGTTACCGAATTGAAGCTTATGAATGAAGAGGCCAAAAGCCTCATGTTGTCCATGAATGAATCACTGACAACCTATGCCAAAAATAATAAAAAGATGACTCAAGAAGTGCTTGCGGCCATTGCATCCTTAGAAGATGCCGGAAAATTTGCCGATGCCGTCATTTCGCATCTCAAAACAGAATATCGTAAGAAGCAAGAAGCACTTGAGCTTAAAGATCCTCTGGAGCGTTTAGAGAAAGCCTACGAATTACTTTTGGAAGAAATGGCTCTCTCTTCGGTGGAAAAACGCATAAAAGAACGGGTGCGTACCCAAATGGAACGCAACCAGCGAGACTATTATCTTAATGAGCAAATTAAAGCCATCAATAAGGAAATGGGACGAGAAGACGATCCGCAAGCTGAAATTGTGGAAATGGAACAAGCCTTTAAAGAGCGTGCCATGCCGGAGGAAGCCAGAGAAAAGGCCCTGCATACATTGCGCAAATTAAAGGGTATGTCCACATCATCTGCCGAATATACCGTACTTAGAAACTATGTCGATTGGCTCATGGATTTGCCTTGGGATACTCTCAAGGATGTGGATATGGACATACAAAATGCCCGTGAAATTTTGGATAACGACCATTTTGGCCTCGAAAAACCCAAGGAACGCATTTTAGAATACTTGGCGGTACAAAAGCTTTCCGGTGCCTTGAAAGGCCCAATCCTCTGCCTTGTGGGCCCTCCCGGAGTGGGTAAAACCTCCCTAGCCAAGTCTGTGGCCACCGCCACAGGCCGTGATTTTGTGCGCCTATCCCTTGGTGGTGTACGTGATGAAGCAGAAATTCGAGGACATAGACGTACCTACGTGGGAGCATTGCCGGGAAAAATACTGCAATCACTCAAAAGAGTAAAGTTTAACAACCCCTTATTTTGCCTAGATGAAATCGACAAAATGAGTGCGGATTTCCGTGGCGATCCGGCCGCTGCCTTGCTCGAAGTATTGGATCCCGAACAAAATAGTACCTTTATGGATCATTATTTGGATTTGGATTATGACTTATCCAAAATTTTCTTTATAACAACAGCCAATTCATTGCACTCCATACCTGTACCTTTGCAAGACAGAATGGAAATAATTGAACTCAATAGCTACTTGGAAACTGAAAAAAGACATATCGGACGTCAATTCCTTCTGCCGAAACAACTTGCAGACCACGGATTAAAACCCGAAAATATGCAATTGAGCGATGCTGCCATTATTGATATCATACGTTACTACACCCGTGAAGCCGGTGTGCGTAACCTTGAGCGTGAAATAGCCGCTCTTTGCCGTAAAACTGCCATAAAATTAGTGGAAAGTAACGACACAGACATGTCCATCGACATAGATAGCGGTGATTTACAAACATTTCTCGGTGTAAAAAAATATCGTCACGATGAACGTGAAAAAGAACCCAAGGTGGGCGTTTGCATAGGACTTGCCTACAACCAACGCGGCGGCGATATTCTTATGGTGGAAACAAGCCTTATGCCCGGCTCAGGACATGTGGCTACCACTGGTCAGCTTGGCGATGTCATGACTGAATCGGCAAAGGCTGCATTGTCATATGTGCGCTCCAGAGCTGATTTGCTGGGACTAAACTCCCGTTTTTATCGCAAAATTGATATACACGTACACGTCCCCTCCGGCGCAACGCCCAAGGACGGGCCTTCTGCCGGCATAACCTTAGCAACTTCCATAACCTCCGCTTTGCTTGGCATACCGGTGCGCAACGATGTGGGTATGACCGGTGAAATATCGCTGCGAGGCCGAGTTCTTCCCATTGGCGGCTTGCGTGAAAAGCTGCTGGCTGCCCGTCGCTCAGGCTTGAGTAAGGTGATTATACCCCGTGACAACGAAAAAGATTTGAAGGAAGTACCTGAAGAAATATTGCAAGATTTGGAAATTGTTTTTGTAGAACATGTAGATGACGTCTTGCCCCACGCCTTGGCTGCAACACAGGAGGAAATCTTCAGCGGCAGCAGTCAAGCAAGTCCACTTTATCTTTCGCTTCGTCACGGATCTGTGCAAAATTCTGTGCAAACTCCATTAGAGAAAACACAATAGCTTAGAGCACTAAAATGCAAGATAATAAGATACTGCTTCAAAAAATATTTCAAGAAGGCATAAAGCAAGTCATGCCAAGCGGTGCTTTGCAACGCCGTTTGCGACTTGCTACGCAGCAAGATGTACTTTGGGTAGGGGACACGTCCTACCCTTTGCAGGGGAAAAAAATATTGTTGCTCGGTGCCGGAAAGGGTGTTGGGGCTATGGCCAAGGCCATGGAAGATATACTTGGCGAGCGCATAAGCGATGGACTTGTGGTCACCAAATATGAGCATACTGTACCTTTGCGCTTTGTCAAAATCATGCAAGCCGGTCATCCCATACCCGATGAGAACGGTGTGCTGGCAACAACAGAAATGCTGGCAAAAGCAGAAAAAGCAGACGCTGACACCTTGCTCATCTGTCTACTCACCGGTGGGGGCAGTGCCCTTACTCCGGCTCCTGCTCAAGGGCTTAACCTTTTACAAATACAGCAAGTGACTTCTGAACTGCTCCGCTCCGGCGCAAGCATCGACGAAGTAAATGCTATCCGCAAACATCTTTCGATTTTCAGCGGCGGTCAATTGGCACGCATAGCCCAGCCGGCAACAGTACTCACCTTAATTATTTCCGATGTTATTGGCGACTCACTTGATGTCATTGCATCTGGTCCCACAGCAGCCGATGCTTCCACCTTTCAAGATTGCACAGCGATACTCAAAAAATACGCAATCGATTCACAAATCCCCAAAGCCGTTGCTGAGCGACTACATCAAGGTGTTGCCGGAAACATAGCGGAAACGCCCAAGGCTACAGATGCAATTTTTGCAAATGTCAACAACAAAATCGTCGCCACCAATAAGGATGCCTTGAAGGCTATGGCCGAATATGTTCAAAATCTTACAGGCCAAAGGCATCCCTCGGGCTTTGAGGTGCAAATCATGGACAAACCCATGCAAGGCGAAGCTCGAAAAATGGCACATACTCTTATTGATAAAGCGAAGAAATTACAAGCCCATTTAACAAGAGAGCATAAGCCCATCTGCTTGATTGCCGGCGGTGAAACCACGGTAAGCATACGAGGAACTGGGAAAGGTGGACGCAATCAAGAAATGGCTTTGACCGCAGCCATAGCCCTTGATGGACACCATGGAATTTATACACTTTTTGCAGGAACCGACGGTACAGATGGGCCAACCGATGCCAACGGTGGCTTTGCCGATGGCAACTCAGCGCAAAAAATGCGTGTTCACTGCGATCCGGAAGAATTACTCATCAATAATGACAGCAATGCCGCACTTTTAGCAAGCAATGAAATCTTTATCACCGGCCCTACGCTCACCAACGTCATGGATGTGGCAATTCTCTTGATATTCCCGGCTATTGACCTATAGCTGTAGTACACCTTGCAAAAATGGTCACGGGAGCATGCAGATGCCACGTGATTCCGAATGTGTTAATAATTCTCATTAACATATAAAAATTTCTTGGCT
>CAYJHK010000047.1:0-10691 GCA_964369515.1 uncultured Desulfovibrionaceae bacterium | reverse complement strand
TTGGGGGAGGAGACCTTTTTCCAAAAAGGTCCCTCCCCCAAGAAAATTTTTACAACATTAAATTTACTAAGCGAAAGAGCATACTTCATGGATAAATAAATGCATTTTTTCTAATATATCAACTAGTAATAGTAATCTATTTATCGAATACTTATGAAGATATGCTTATTCATTTCTTCCTTGCCCTAAGACATTTTTTAAGGTAGATGCTTCCCATGATTACTACAGATACTTCACTTTTGTTTGAGCGTTTTGCGGTGGCGGCTATTCCTGCTTTGCTGGGAATTATTTTGCACGAGGTAGCCCACGGCTATGTGGCTTATAAGCGTGGAGATCCCACGGCGAGGATGATGGGCAGGCTTACGCTCAATCCCTTGCCGCATATTGATCCCATGGGCTTGATAGTCTTTATCCTCACAAGTTTGACCAGTCCCTTTGTGTTTGGCTGGGCAAAGCCGGTTCCTGTGGATGCTCGTTATTTTAAGGATCCGCAAAGGGATATGATGTGGGTGTCGCTGGCAGGCCCGCTCACAAATCTTGCATTGGCGATTATTTTTGCACTGTCCTTACGCATCTTTGTGGAAGTGATACCACTTGCGTCCATTAACGAAAGCAACACATATATCTTTATTATCAAGATGTTAGGTATAGGTATATTCATAAACTGCGGACTTTGTTTCTTAAATCTATTACCCATACCGCCACTTGACGGCAGCAAGGTGCTGGCGTATTTTTTGCCGCCGTCGGTTGCTTGGAAATATATGCAAGCTGCAAACTATGGATTTATCATACTTATCCTCTTGCTTGCCACCGGCGTTCTCGGTTATATATTAGGCCCTCTTGTGCAGGGCAGCAGCGAAATTATTTTAACAATTTTTGGACTTAAATCATGAAAAATACAGACGAAAACACGAAAATTCAGCGCGCACGCACCGTATCGGGAATGCGTCCGACGGGAGCCTTGCACCTTGGTCATTACTTTGGTGTCTTGAAAAATTGGGTAGACTTGCAAGAAGAAACGGACACGTTCTTCTTTGTGGCTGATTGGCACGCTTTAACCAGTGAATTTGCTGATCCTTCAGCCATAAAAGAGAACTCCTTTGAAATGGTGAAAGATTGGCTTGCTTGTGGCGTAGACCCTGAAAAAAGTGTCGTCTTTGTACAGTCAGCCATAAAAAGCCATGCGGAGCTTTCCTTATTGCTCTCCATGATGACGCCTGTTTCGTGGCTTGAACGCTGTCCTACATATAAGGAAATGCAGCAAGAAGTGACGCACAAAGATTTGAGCAATGCCGGATTTTTATGCTATCCCGTGCTTATGAGCGCCGATATCTTGATGTATCTGCCAAAATTTGTACCGGTTGGGCAAGACCAACTCCCACATCTTGAAATGACACGGGAAATCGGGCGGCGTTTCAACCATTTGTACGGCGAGACCTTTGTGGATGTGGAGGCAAAATTGACTCCTGCCGCCAAATGTCCCGGGCTTGACGGGCGCAAAATGTCCAAAAGCTACAATAACGGCATTTTCCTACGTGACAGCATGGCGGAGCTGGAACCCAAAATTAAGAAAATGTTCACCGATCCCGCACGCTTAAAGCGTACCGACCCGGGTGATCCCCAAGTGTGTAACCTCTTTCCCTATCACAAACTTCTTGCCAGTGATGCAGTGCAAGCGGAAATTAGCGAAGGGTGTAGAACGGCGAGCATAGGTTGCGGTGATTGCAAGAAAATACTCTTGGAAAATTTGTGTACCTTCCTTGAACCATTGCAAAAAAGACGTTTGTTCTTGGACAATAATCCCGATATGGTTTATGAAGTGCTTGAAGCAGGCAATGCACGGGCGCGCGAAGCAGCTGAGGTTACCATGGAATTGGTGCGCAGTAAGATGAATTTATTATAAGTTAACTGGTCATACTTCATTAATAATGCAATGCTTTTAATATTTGGAGTACAATGACATGGGCGCATATATCGTTTTATTTGAGGTAAAGCCAACGGAAGAAGGCAAGGCGAGATATTTGGAACTTGCTACACAACTTAAACCAATGCTTGAAGGTTTTCAAGGTTTTCTGGGTATGGAACGCTTTCAAAGTTTAAACGATGGACAGAAGATTTTATCCATGAATGTGTGGGACAGTTTTGAAGCCATGACTAATTGGCGCAATACGCTGGAGCACAGGATGAGCCAACTGGAAGGAAAGACACAGCTTTTTGAAAGTTATAAAATCACCGTCACTGCTGTTGTTCGTCAGTACACGCATACAATGAGGGATCAAGCTCCGGATGATTCCAATGATTTTTTGGAAGCAAGTAATGACGATTCACGACTTTTGTCTTAACTCAACAAAAATATTGTATTAAAACACTTTATAAAAGAATTTTTCGCATGAAAAATTCGCATGAAAGTTTTTTGGAAAGGGGGTTTGAGGGAAGAACCTTTTGTTCACAAAAGATTTTCCCCCAAAAAAACTGATTAAAGGCAATGGGCACATAACGATTAATCAGTACATACAAGCGCAAAATTTTAGCCGTGGTTTCTGCATGAAAAACTGTCAACGCTATATTGCTTTAGGCATTCGTATCCTCCGCAAGCTGCTCTGGATCTTGCTTATTCTTTGGGGTATCACCGTTATCAGCTTTGTTGTTATCCACCTTGCGCCCGGCTCGCCTTCGGATCTTCAAACCACGCTCAATCCACAAGTGGGCGAGGCCGCACGGCAGCGTCTCGAAGCACTCTACGGACTTGATAAACCTCTTTATGAGCAATATGCCCATTGGATCTGGCGACTTGCACAGCTTGATTTTGGCAATTCCATGTCCTCGGATGCTCGCCCTGTGCTGGAAAAGATCATGGAGCGTTTGCCGTTGACTGTGGGTATGAATGTGGTATCGCTTTTGCTCACGCTTTTGTTGGCAATTCCCTTGGGCGTAATTTCTGCGTGGAAGCAAAATTCATGGCTTGATAAGGGTACGACCATCTTGGTTTTTTTGACCTATGCCATGCCAAGCTTTTGGCTTGCGCTCTTGCTCATGCTTTTTTTTGGCATAGAAAATAATTGGTTACCCATATCAGGTGTGATGTCGCTCCATTATGCGCACATGAGTTTTTTTGAAAAGATATGGGACATTACTTCACACCTCATTCTCCCCATCACCATCTATACCTTGGGAAGCATTGCCGCCATGTCTCGCTTTATGCGTTCGTCCATGCTTGAAGTTATGCGCCAAGACTATATTTTAACTGCCAAGGCTAAGGGCTTGCCCATGCGGCAGGTGATTTTTCACCATGCTTTGCGCAATGCCCTCTTGCCGGTTATTACTTTGCTTGGGCTGTCGGTGCCCGGACTTATTGGCGGTTCGGTAATTATCGAATCCATTTTTGCCCTACCCGGTCTTGGGCAGCTTTTTTATGCGGCAGTTATGGCGAGGGATTATACTTTAATTATGGGCAATTTGGTTATCGGTGCGGTGCTTACGCTGCTTGGAAATGTGCTGGCAGATGTGGGCTATGGACTTGCAGACCCCCGTATTCGTTCAAAAAAACAAGTTTAATAAGGCGGCTGCATAATGAATACGCAAAAAACTGTTTGCATATTTTTTCTTAGAAAATACTTTATGTTGATAATAGGGCTTTTTTTTGTGCTTACCATGGCCTTTCTTGCCATTTTTGCCCCACTTATTGCTCCTTATGATCCCAATGCTCTGCATCTTGACGCCATTTTATTGCCCCCGGGAGAGGCACACCTTTTGGGGACAGATCAGCTGGGACGTGATGTATTTTCCCGTCTGCTTTATGGCGGACGCATTTCATTATGGGTAGGCTTTGTGGCTGTGGGTATTTCTGTTAGCATTGGCCTTGTGCTGGGGTTGATTTCCGGTTATTTTGGCGGATTTATTGACGAGGCCATCATGCGTGGCGTTGATGTTATGCTTTGTTTTCCTTCATTTTTTCTGATTTTAGCCGTCATCGCTTTTTTGGAACCAAGCCTTACTAATATTATGATTGTCATCGGGCTAACTTCATGGACAAGCGTGGCACGTTTGGTGCGAGCGGAAGCCTTGAGCTTGCGTGAGCGAGATTATGTCTCCGCTGCTCGCCTGAGCGGTGCCGGCAGTATGCGCATTATGTGCGTGCATATTCTTCCCAATGCCTTAAGTCCCGTGCTTGTTTCGGCTACGCTTGGCATTGCCGGCTCCATCTTACTGGAATCTTCGCTCAGTTTCTTGGGGCTTGGCGTACAACCGCCCACCGCCAGCTGGGGAAATATGCTTCTGGAAGGAAAAAATGTACTGGAAATCGCTCCTTGGCTTTCGCTCTACCCCGGACTTGCCATTTTAATTACGGTTTTTGGCTACAATTTACTGGGGGAAAGCCTACGAGATATACTTGACCCACGCCTTAAAAGATAATAGAGAAAGACATGCTCGAATTTTTACGAATACAAGACCTTGCGCTCATTGAAAACATGGAATTGGAGTTTTCCGGCGGCATGAATGTCCTTACCGGTGAAACGGGTGCCGGCAAAAGCTTCATTTTAAAGGCGCTGAATTTTCTTCTCGGTGAAAAAATGAATGCCGAAATGATTCGTACCGGTCAGCAAAAAGCCAGCGTCGAAGCCATATTTGTCTATAATAATGAGGAACTCATTTTGCGACGTGAACTTTTTGCGCAAAACGGGCGTTCTCGCTTTTACATCAATAATGCTTTAAGCTCTCAAGAATGTGCCAGAGAATTGCATCCGCAGCTGCTTATCCACACCAGCCAACACGCACAGCAAAGGCTCTTGCAATCAAGCTATCAAGCTAAACTTATTGAAGAAAGCTTGTCGGATACAAAGCTACTGCAAGAGCGCAATGAACTTTTGCAACAATTACAATCTGTTTCCGAAAAACGTGTTGCATTGCAGGAGCGGCATACAAAACTTTCCGAAAAACGTGATCTTTTGGAAATGCAACAGCAAGAAATCGACAAGGTGGCTCCGAAACAGGGTGAAGAAGAAGAGCTGGAAAGTTTGCGTGCCACTGCGCGTGAAAATTCCCATCGTGTAGCCGATTATGCCGAAGCCTTGAACACTTTGTATGGCGATAGCGGCCCGGGTTTGCGAGATATTTTGGGCAGCTTTGAAAGGACTCTTGAGCGCATCCTTGAATATGACGAAGACATTCAGGCAGAGTATGAGGCGGTATCAGCCTTGCGTCAAAGTCTGACCGCTTTGGAAAGTCGCCTGCGCAAAGCTCCCGAAGCCCATGCCGATGCTACCTCTTTCGACACCGATGCCCTTGAGGCTCGTCTGTATGCTTTGGCACAGTTAAAAAGAAAACTGCGGCGTACCCTTCCGGAAATCCTTGATTTACGCACAGAAATTGATGAAAACATCTCCTTTTTGGATTCTTGTGCTCTGGACATCGGTATGTACCATAAGGAAGAGCAAAAGCTTGCTGAAAAACTTAAAGTAATACTTGAAGAACTTACGCCGTTACGCAGGCAATGTGCTGAAAATTTTACAAAAAATCTTGAGCAGGCACTTTCCGGTTTAGGTTTTTCCAAGGATGTGCAAGTCATAGCAGAATTTACGCGCGTAAAAATTTGGGATGACATATATGATGAAAAGGCTCGTTTGTTGTGGGCACCAAACCCCGGGCAAGCGCCGCAAGCCTTGGATAAAATCGCTTCCGGCGGTGAGCTTTCACGCTTTTTATTGGCGCTGGTTTCGAGTAGGGATAGCGAGGAAAATGCCATCTATATTTTTGATGAAGTTGATGCCGGTATTGGTGGTTTCACCCTGAATATGGTGGCTGAACGCTTGAAAAACCTTGCCCAAAAACGCCAAATGTTACTTATTACGCACTGGCCGCAATTGGCCATGCAAGGGCAAACGCATTTCTTCATCAAAAAACATGAAGTCAAAGGAAGAACGTTCAGTGTGTGCAAAAAACTTTCGTCAAAGGAGAAGCAAGCGGAGCTTTTGCGCATGTCCGGCGGTATTCCGCTCAGCGAACAAGGTTTTCTTGTTGTTCCCGACTCAAAAAAATAATGGAATTGTAGATTAATTATTTTCTTGAGGGGGGAAGGAAGTTTGTTTTTTAACATTGTGTGGCAATTGCCTTAACTCAAACTTTAGTTTAGATTTTTCTTTTAATTCAAAGTTATTGCGGACGCAGCAAAACAATCTAGAATGTAATCAGTATGGATTGTTTCGTCGCTTTCCTCGCAATGACGTTTTTGCTTGCGCAGTGTCTTTTTGCTGACTAAAGGCAATAGCCACATAATTTTATTTATAGACAAAAATTTACTCTTAAAGCCATGTAAAAGAATTTTTCGTAAGAAAAATTCGCATGAAAGTTTTTTGGAAAGGGGGTCTGGGGGAAGAACCTTTTGTTCACAAAAGGTTTTCCCCCAGAAAAACAATTAACCTACTAATAAATACTTCCTTAAAATTATGCATGAAAAGTTTACCAATTATACCGATGTCTGCGATTTCCTCACAGAATTAGGTCTATTTCACATGGATTTAACCCTTGGACGTATGCAAAACGCACTGACCAAGCTTTCATTGACCAAACTTCCGTTTTTTGTACTGCACGTTGTGGGAACCAACGGTAAAGGCTCGACGGCAACGTTTTTGGACGCCCTTGCCCGTGCCCATGGCGTGCGTAGCGGTCTTTTCACCTCACCGCACTTTGTTTCGCCAAGAGAGCGTATTGTTATTGACGGCAAGGCTTTAGCAGAAGAACATTTCGCCCCTTTAGCGGAAAAAATCCACACCGAAGCACCGGATCTGACGTACTTTGAATTTCTGACCGTCCTCGCTCTCATGGCTTTCGTGGAGCAAAATGTGGATTTTGTGGTGCTGGAAGCAGGACTTGGCGGACATTATGACGCCACCAGCGCCATTGAGCGCGATGCCCTGTGCCTCACCCCCATCAGTATGGATCATGAGAGCGTTCTTGGAGATAGTTTGCTAGCCATTACCACGGACAAAGCGCAGGCCATCGCCCCGCACATGCCTGTTTTTATGGCACAACAAGAGCGTGAAGTTCATACATATATACAAGAAATATGTATGCAACGTCAGGCAATACTCCATGAAGTTAAGCCGGCAACGCATTTGTATTCCGCTCTTACGCTTTGCGGTGCGCATCAAGAAGACAATATGTCCTTAGCTGTGGGAGCTTGGCAGTACATTGCGCATGAAAAGCAATGGGATTGCGCTACACAAAAGATGGAAAGGGCAATTAGTGCTGCCTTTATTCCCGGACGTTTACAGCATATTCGGAGCGATGAAGCGCATTTTCCGCCGAGTATTCCACCGCATTTGCTGGTGGATGGAGCACACAATACACAAGGATTGCAATGTCTTATTGATTATGTCCGGTGCTTGACTCCAAAACCGGCGGCCATTGTATTTTCCTGCTTGGGTGATAAGGATCAAGCAAGTCTTTTGCAATTACTTAAAGTATTACTTGAAGTTTGTACGGATCCCTATACAGAGAATAAGCAGAACGGGCAAGCCAAGCCACAAAATCAGCTGGGACAGTGTCCAGTCTATCTTGTTGATATTCAAAACAATTATCGTGCCATTTCTGCCGAAGACAAAGTGAACTTTGCCCACGAGCTCACGAACTTTGGCGCAACAGTACATTGCATCTCTTCAGTACACACTGCCCTTATGCAAGCACGTTGCTATGTCACGGAAAATGCTTTGACAAGTTCACCGGTTCTGCTGTGCGGTTCGCTGTATCTACTTGGCGAATTTTATGAAAAATACCCTCAATATTTAAACAAATGAGCCTCCTAATGAATACACTTTTCCGTGCCCTACCCTCCATGGACAGTTGTCTTTCAGCTTTAGAAAAACAATCCTGCTTTCATGATATCCCACGGCCGCTCTTACGCAAATCCGTGGATGATTTTTTAAATGTCATGCGCTCTGCCATAAAATCGGGTGAAGAGCAAAATGCTGAAAATCTCACATTAGCAGCACTTTGGTCACGCCTCTTGCCCCATGTTGTGCAAACGACTCGGGCACGTTTACGCCGCACGCTCAATGCCACCGGCGTCGTCATCCATACTAATATGGGGCGGTCGGTGCTGGCAACAGCTGCCGTTGAGGCCGTGCACAATGCCATTGTGGGCTACAGCAATCTGGAGCTTGACCTGAGTACGGGCGGACGTGGCAGCCGGCAATCCTTGGTGGAAGAGCTCATTTGTCAAATCACCGGCGCAGAGGCGGCCATGGTGGTCAATAACAATGCCGCCGCAGTGCTCATCACCTTGGACGCTCTGTGTAAGGGCGGCGAAGTCATTGTATCTCGTGGGCAATTGGTGGAAATCGGAGGTTCTTTTCGCATTCCCGATGTCATGGAAAAAAGCGGTGCCATCTTACGTGAAGTGGGTACCACCAACCGAACCCACGCTAAGGACTATATCAATGCCATCAACGACAAAACCGTCGCCCTTTTACGAGTACATACCTCCAACTATCGTATCGTAGGCTTCCATAAGGATGTGAGCCTTGCGGAAATGGTCTCGCTGGGCAATGAGTATAATCTGCCGGTCATCGAAGACCTTGGCAGTGGTTCGCTTATTAATTTAAGCCACATAGGCTTGCCCGACGAGCCCACGGTGCAAGAAGTGGTGCGCAGCGGTGCACATATCATAACTTTTTCCGGCGACAAGGTACTTGGTGGACCGCAAGCCGGTATTATTGTTGGGCATAAGCAATATGTGGATCAACTGCGTCAAAATCCCCTGCACCGAGCACTGCGCTGTGATAAATGCACCCTCGCAGCCCTCGAAGCCACCTTGCGCATCTATACGGATCCGGAAAAAGCACTCACGCTCATCCCCACCCTGCGCATGATTACCGCAAGCGGCGAAGAGCTGAGCCGGCGTGCTCATGCTTTTGCAACCACTCTGCGTGAAAAAATTGGCAAAAATATCAGCGTCACCACCAAGCTCGGCGTATCACGAGTGGGCGGCGGTTCCTTTCCCGAGCGTGATTTACCCACAACCCTCGTATGCATTAAGCCCCCTACCCTTTCGGCCGAAGAGCTTAAACAGAGACTTTTACATACAAATCCGCCGCTTATCGGAATTCTTGACGATAATGCCTTTTGCCTTGACCTGCGCACCGTGCATGAAAACGAAATTCAGGAAATAATACAAGTACTTAATGAAGCCATCAACCATTAAAATATGGGGAAAACCATGAAAAAAAATAAAAAAAATACCTTGAGCTATACAAGCAAAAACTGCTGGGAACACTATGCAAACCTTGAAGGTGAACACAAAAATATTGCTAAGCTAGCCAAACGTTACGTGAAGTTTTTGAGTGAATGCAAAACGGAACGTGAAACGGTGGCTTATGCGCTTAAAATCTTAAGCGCACACGGCTACAAAGAAGGTGTACACCCGGACTCCGCCCTGCTCCCCTTCCGTGAAAAAGCCCTCTTTGTGGCTAAAAAAGGCCGCCGCCCCTTGGCTGACGGTCTGCATATCATCAGTGCGCATACCGACACCCCTCGCCTTGATTTCAAACAGCGTCCCTTCATCGAACAAGCGGGCGTTGCTCAAGCTAAAACCCATTATTATGGGGGCATACGCAAATATCAATGGCTTGCCCGTCCTTTAGCCTTGCATGGTGTCGTGGTGCGTGCCGATGGCAGTAGCGTTCATATAGTTATAGGCGAAAATGAAGACGAACCTGTGTTCACCATTGCCGATCTCTTACCGCATTTAGCGCAAAAGCATGTCACCCAAAGCATTAGCGATGGCTTTGAAGCCGAAAAGCTCAATATCATCTTGGCACACAATCCCCAAATTGCCGAAAAAGAGAAAGAGAAAGAAAAGGATCCCGTCAAGGCACATCTACTGACTATTTTAAACGAAAAGTATAATATTTGCGAGGAAGACTTCATTTCCGCAGAGCTCCAAGCCGTACCCGCCGGTGCTGCCCGTTTCGTGGGGCTGGATAAATCCATCGTCGGCGGTTATGGTCAAGATGATCGCATTTGCTGCTTTGCCGCTCTTGAAGCCTTCATCCAAAACGACAGTCCGGAACATTGCACGGTGCTCATCCTATGGGACAAGGAAGAAATCGGTTCCGACGGTGCCACCGGTGCCAGTTCCCGTTTTTTACAATACTGCCTTGAAGATTGCCGTGAACAATGGGATAACAGCGTAAAACTTGGGCACATGCTCCTGCAAAGTAAAGCACTTTCCGCCGATGTTGCCGCCGCCCTCGATCCCGATTGGCAAGAGCTGCATGAAAAACAAAATGCCGCCCTGCTCGGTCACGGCCCCTGCTTTTCAAAATTTACCGGCTCACGGGGCAAATACGGCGCAAGCGATGCCGATGCCGAATTGGTCGCCTATATGCGTGGTTTGCTCAATACCAAGAATATCCCGTGGCAAATGGCCGAATGCGGTAAGGTCGACCTTGGCGGCGGCGGTACTGTAGCACTGTTCCTCGCAGCCTATGGCATCAGCGTCATCGATTGCGGCCCACCCGTGCTCTCCATGCATAGCCCCTTTGAACTCAGCTCCTGCGCCGACCTCTATGCCACCGTCCAAGCCTATGTGGAGTTTTTGAAGAATTGAAAAAGTTCCCCCCACAAAAAAAATCGCAAATTAGGGAAACACTGATTAATTATTTTTTTGAGGGGGGAAGGGGAACTTTTGCCAA
>CAYJHK010000046.1:0-10767 GCA_964369515.1 uncultured Desulfovibrionaceae bacterium | reverse complement strand
GCTTTGGTTAAAAGTTCCCCTTCCCCCCTCAAGAAAAAAATTAATCAGTGTATCCTTAAAACTACCAATCAAGCGTAGCCTTAAAAGCTTTCGCCAATTCACGCACAGGCTCGGCACAGATTGTAGAGTTACCACTCATTATACTTAATGTTTTATCGGCGGTTACTTGCCCAATCTTCGCCACTGTATGTCCTTGAAGTAAGCTTTCAAAAAGAGCTGACTTTTCCGGAGAAACCGACACTAATAATCGGCTGGCAGATTCGCTGTACAAAAGTTCCGTCTTGTTCATAGCCTCAAAACACGGTACAGCTTCAAGGTCAATGCTTGCGCCAAGGCGTCCGCCAATACACATTTCGGCTATGGACACAGCAAGGCCGCCGTCGGAAAGGTCATGACAAGCCGAAACGACACGCTCATAAATGGCACGATGCAAGCGTCGATACATGGGCAGAGCTGATTGCACATGCACATGCGGTACGGTATTGCAGGCCAGTCCCAGCTCAGAGCCTGCTTCAGAGCCTGCCATTTCTCGCCACGTTCCGCCAAGCATGTAGATTATATCGCCTTCCTTCTTGAAATCGGAAGTTTGTGTGCGTAACACATTTTCGATAACTCCAAGCACGGTGAAAAGCACGGTGGGAGGAATGGAAATTCGCTCACCGCCGCCGGTATAATCGTTTTTCATGGAATCCTTACCGGACACGCAAGGCACGCCATAGGCATAGGCAAAATGCTCAAGAGCTTTACACGCACGCACCAGCTGCGCAAGCTTATATTCACCGTCGGGGTTTTTGTCCGATTGTACAGGGTCGCACCAGCAGAAATTATCCAATCCGGCTAACCTATCGGGATCGGCACCCACGGCAACGGCGTTGCGAATGGCTTCATCCATAGCGTTGGCCATCATCCAATAGGTATCATAATCACTGAATTTCGGGCAAATACCATGGGCAATAACCAGCCCGGCGTCCGATTCCAGCACCGGGCGAATGACACCGGCGTCGGAAGGCCCATCACGCTTAACACCAACAAGCGGCTTAATGGCAGATCCGCCACGGACTTCATGGTCATATTGGCGAATAATATATTCCTTGGAACAAATATTCAAACGTCCAAGCATTTTTTTAAGGAAGGAACCGCTGTCAACGTCAGCCACTTCAAGACGTGCGTCCGTTTTTTCCTTCACTTCCCAACGTGCGTTTAATTGCAACTGCGGCACTCCGTCGTGCATAAATTCCATGGGCAGATATGCCACAATTTTCTCGCCATAAAGTACATGGAAGTAACCTGAATCGGTGAAGGTTCCAAGGGCGGTGGCTTCCACATCCATTTCTTTTGCCAACGCAAGGAATGTTTCCAATCGGCGAGGCGGTACAGCCAGGGTCATGCGTTCTTGAGCTTCGGAAATAAGGATTTCCCATGGGCGCAAACCATCGTATTTCAATGGGCATTTTGCCAAATCAATATGGCAACCGCCGGTATCTTCAGCCATTTCTCCGACAGAAGAAGAAAGCCCACCGGCACCGTTATCGGTTATGGAATTATATAAGCCCATATCACGAGCACGCAAAATAAAATCGTACATCTTACGCTGGGTGATAGGGTCGCCAATTTGCACAGCCGTAGCCGGCGAGCCTTCGTGCAATTCTTCGGAGGAAAAAGTGGCGCCATGTATGCCATCCTTTCCAATGCGGCCTCCCACCATAACAACCACATCACCAACGTGGGCTTTCTTCTCATGTCCGGGTTTTCCGGCAACTTCGGTGGGGATAATACCCACTGTTCCACAATAAACCAAGGGCTTACCCAAGAAACGTTCATCAAAAACCAACGAGCCGTTTACTGTGGGGATGCCGGATTTATTGCCGCCGTGCTCCACGCCTTCACGCACGCCCTCAAGTACCCGACGGGGATGCAAGAGTCGTGGCGGCAACGTTTGTGCATGGAATGGCGAAGCAAAACAAAAAACGTCGGTATTACAAACCAACTCTGCGCCCATACCTGTACCCATGGGATCTCGGTTAACACCCACTATACCTGTGAGTGCGCCGCCGTAAGGGTCTAAAGCTGAAGGGCTGTTGTGCGTTTCCACCTTAATACAAGCATCATAAGCACCGATAAAGGAAACCACTCCGGCATTATCCTTGAAAACAGACTTACAAAAATCATATTTACCAAGCCGCTTGCGAATATTGGCCGTCACTTCACGAATGGTCGTCTTATACAGATTGTTGACATCTTCGTGAATATTGGTTTGGGTATTACTATACGCAATACGTGAGGCTAAAATCTTGTGTTTGCAATGCTCCGACCATGTTTGCGCAAGCACTTCAAGTTCGGCATCCGTGGGGTTCATGGGAAGCCCCAAGGCTTTGCGCCCTTCTTGCACATCTTCTCGCAGGAAATAATCCCTAATGGTTTGCATTTCCAAAAGGTTGAGCGCAAGAGTATTATCCCTACTCACTTGCATAAGCTTGGTATCATCCATATCCGCAAGGGCAAAAACGCCCACTTCATCGCTGGCTGCACCGCTCACCTCTGCGGCTTGCGCTTCAAAGCCGGGCTGCTCCAACCACTGCGCCTTGCTTTTTATACGATACCGCTGAATAAGCTCATTGCACAAAAGATTTTTGGCTATATTTTCCACCACCTCCAAGCTAAGCGGCTTCTCTGTATGTTCTTTTAAGCGGTACTGCACAGAAGTATATACACACAGGCTTTCTCGTGGAATTTTTAAGACCATAGCGGCGGTATCTCTGGCGGTACGGGCTTCGTTGTCGGTAACGCCGGGACGAAAGCCCACTTCCAAAATGAAGTCAGCCTCAAAGGGTTGCATGGGTAAGGGGTCGGTGCTTGCCGCTTGGATAACAAAATCATGCAAAGCACCTTCGTGTATAAGCTCTTGCACTTGTTTTTGCTCAAGACCGTCGATGGTGAAAACTTTTATTTGACGCACAAAAGCAAGGTCAACACCCAATGCCTTGTCAATATGATTACACGTTTTTTTGCCAAGAGTGTCTGTAATATGTGGAAGTAAGCCCACTTCGATACGCTGCAGCATGGAATTCTCCGTGAAAATTATTTTTGACGTTGTTGAACGTAGTTTGTCATATCCAGCAAAATTTCTTTTTCTACAATACCCTTTGTATAAGGCATCAACAGCTCCAAAGCATTTCGTGCCTTCTCAAGTGATTTTCCTGCAAGTTCACGAGTTTGTTTGTCAAAACCAAGGCGACAGATTTCTTCTCCAATGCGTGTTGCGTCTGCCTGCGTGAACGTTCCCTTACTAAAGGCAACATCAAAGGCTTCACGCTCTTGCCCCTCAAGATGCTCACGGTAAAGCCTAATGGGGGGAGTGAGCTTACCTTCGCAAATATCACCGCCGCTGGGTTTGCCCGTCAATTCTTGCGGTACAAAATCAAGAGCATCATCCACCATTTGATAGGCCATACCAAGTTCCTGACCATAGCCGGCCACCAGCTCCAGCACCTCATGGGGAGCACCGGCATGTAATGCCCCCATAAGACAAGAAGCCTTCAAAAGCCAAGCCGTCTTGCCAAGCACAATGCTCTCGTAAACATGCGCATCTTGATCCAACGAACGCAAATGCTGAATTTCTAAAATCTCACCGGCCGCCGTATTCAAGGTGGCCTCGGCAAAACATCGACACAGATGCACATTGTTAAAAGTAGCCACCAACATATTGGCGGTGGCAAGTATGGCATCGCCGGCTAAAATGGTACTCGTTGTCCCAAAAAGCTTATGTGCAACAATAACTCCACGCCTTGTTTCAGCTCCATCAAAAACATCATCATGCAATAAAGTAGCTGCATGTAACATTTCCATACTCACGGCAAGGTCATAAATGTCATTTTTCTCATAACCTAAAAGCCTAGCCATAAGCACGACCAAAAAAGGGCGTAAACGTTTACCGCCGGCATTAAATATGTGCTCGGCAACTGGCTTAACCACTGCCGGCAATTGTGCACAAGTTTTTGCAAGCGATTGTTCAATATACGGAATTTCTGCTTGCAAACGCTCTTGAAGTCTATTCATGCTCTGTCCAATTTCTTCATATCTTATGTGGATTGCAAGTCACATTGCATCCTTATAGTTTATCATTTTATTGCAAAGTGATTTTAACACAATTGTATACCAAAATCACGTCCGCACCCATTTAAGGTCATATTTTATGATTTTTGCTCTCGATTGATCTCAATTATTCTCGACTGCACTCGCAGAAAATCAAATAAAGAAGGGGAATTTTGAGGGCAAAACATATTTAATCGCTGGTTCCTCACATTAAAATATGCTCAACAATACATTGCATGGCAAAAAATGCGCTTTCAAAATCTCGAACCTCCGCATCCCGTGTTCCCACAAGATTGGATACCGTACGGATTTCCAAAAGGGGTACACCGTAACGAGCGCACGCCAACGCCATTGAAAACCCTTCCATATTTTCGAGCAAAGGTTCTTTTTGTTCCTTATAAGGAGCTAAAAGCTTTGCAGCACGATTTGGGCAACAGGTTACACCGGCAACAGTCATTGACGATGCAACACCCTGCAACGGACAATGTCTAAGCATCTCATTCAATTGAAATAGCTCCGGTAAATTTATTTCATCCCACACCACAGTTTCCGGCGTTTTCCACTGCGGAAAACCAAGAGCTTTGGCATCGACATTTTCACTGTCAGCAAGGCCATATTCAGGATAGATTTCTTTAGTAATACGCCAACTTGAAGCTAACGGAGCTTTTTGCAAATCGAAAGAACCGGCCAAGCCGATATTGACCACCAAGGTATTTCTCTTAATTTTATGTAAAGACTTACCGATGGCCAAAGATGCATTAATGGGCCCTACTCCACTTATAATCACACCGTTGGTGCGCTCATTTGCATCGGTAAAATACAGTATATCCTGTTCATTATAATTTTGCGGCAAGGGGTCAAGGTAGCTTGGCCTTGCTCGATTCCATTCATCACGCGTTGCGAGAGTAAAAAGTATATGCATTACAACCCTTATAGAATTTATAAGTGGAAAAATCTCAAAACTGCCTATTTACAGCCAAGAATACTATGCGCATATTTTAGAATAATAGCAATAAAAACCTACAAAAATTATGGACATAAAGAGGTTTTGTTTAAAGAAAATCCATGTGCAACTTCCCAAAATCCTTGCCTTTACAATATCTCAAAAATATTGCAAAATAAATTATGAACTTTGAAATAGACATCTTTCTTTCGGCCCTTGGCCTTGCTTTCATCCTTGAGTCTTTACCTTGGATTGTGTCCCCACGCCGTATGCGTAATTTTTTGCTTTCCCTTGCTACACGCCCTCAAAACGAGTTGCGCTTCATGGGTTTTTTGGGCATGAGCGTAGGATTATTTATTGTTTGGCTTGTGCGCTCATAAGCATACTTTCATAACTCTTCGGCAAGCAGATTACTACTAATCACCGGAAATATTGAAAAACGTCACCATCACTTGTCAATATAGAAGCTTACTCGAAGAATGTTCTTGCGCTAAACTCCGACATCTTCACGCGCTTTTTCACCAATGTGTATGCATACGATGCCACAGGTAAGCGGGATATGCCAAGCACACCGGAAACCACAGCTGCGCATTTCTTCCTCAAGCGTCTGCGCATCCGGAAACTGCATTATGGTATCGGCTAAATATGTATAAGCTTTCGCATCTCCGGAAAAAATTTTTCCAATGCCCGGTAATATTTTTCTCAAATAAAAGTTGTAAAGACCACCCCATATTTTATTTTTACCGGAACCAAACTCCAATATACACACCCTTCCGCCGGGAGTCAGCACCCTCGCCATTTCCTTAAGTGCATCTTGCCTTGGCAATACATTGCGAATACCAAAGGCAATGGTAATACAGTCAACACTGGCATCCGCCAAGGGCAAACGCTTGGCATCGGCAGCTACGGGCATAATTTGCTGCGCATTCCTCCCTTTAAGCTTTGATTTTCCCTTCAAGAGCATGGGCAAACAAAAATCAAGTGCCGGCACTATGGCATTGGGATAACGCTTTACTATACTTAAAGATACACCCAAAGTACCCGCTGCAAGATCCAGTACTTTTCCCGTAGTTCCAAGACGAACTTCTTTTACAAGGCGACGACGCCACAGCCTATCGATGCCACAAGAAAGGACTGTATTAAGAATATCATACCAAGAAACAATGCTTCCAAACATGGATGAAACAGCTTTTTCATGTTTTTCTGCTTGTTTTTTTTCTTTATTTTGCTCAGCAGAGTTGCCTTGCTCAGCTTGCAATGGTTCACTTTCTTGCGGTTGCGCCATGAATTTTATTCTTTTTTAGAGTTTTCGGTTATAGTCTTGAGTACAACTTGATAGATGGCAGGAAAAGTTTCCGCGAAATTATTGGGCGAAACGGTACGGGTTTCAATAAATTTTGCCACAAGTTCCTTGGCTACTTGTAAAGCTTCTTTGTGTAATTTTTCCATAATCAACTCTTTTGTACTCTGTTTATTATGAAAACCCGCCCTTTGGGGAATGGCCTTAGCCCCCAATGGGCTGCGGCGGGCGGGAAACAAAACGAAAGAATTATCCCCCGCCCCGTTTTTTTAATTTCTCCATGTCAACACCGGATTTTCATACACATAAACCTAGCCTTCCTCACCAAGCAATGCGGCAATCTCTTCACGCAAAACCTTGGCGGCGGCGGCGGCGGCCATTTTTTCTAAATTTTCTTGGAGATTTTGCTCAAAACCTTGCACTGTATTGCCAAGCTCTTGAAGTTTCTCTTCTAAGCTTACAATGGTTTCTTGCTGGCTTTTCTCTCTATCTTCAGCAGCACCCAAGGCACTTTCCAATAACTCAACCTTAGCCTTAAGCTCTTCGGATTCAGTGGATACTGCACTATCTTGCACTTGACTTGCACCATCTTGCGCTTCATTCGCACTATTTATACTGCTTTCAAGCTTGGTTATCTGCGCAGCAATGATTTCCTTCATGGCGTCTTCTCTTTCCTTGGCAGCCTCCAATGACGCTTCCAAGAAATCAAGTTTTACGCTCATTTTTTCCATCTGCGCACTTGCTTCTTCGTCTTGCACAACATCGGCGGACGCACCGCCCTGCTCCGCCACTGTACTTTCTAGCTTTTCCACCTTTTCATGCAAAACATCCACGGCACCGTTTACGGAATTCTCCACGGCTTGCAGTTTTTCAGTCATTTCTTGCACTATTACAGAAAGCTGCTCGCTTCCGTGTTCTTGTTCTTCCTTTGCGTTTGGAGTTTGAGCAGCTGAAGCTTGTAGCTCAGAAACTTCCATGGCAGCAGCTTCCATGGCATCGACAGCTTCGGACAACTGCATTGCAACAGCCTCAAGAGCCTCAAGCTTTTCAACAATCACGGGCACATTGGCTGCGGAGCGTTCAAGTGCATGTAATTTTGTTTTCACATCCGTCAGTTGCGAAGCTGCATCATCATTAACGGAACTTTCAAGACCCTCCAGTTTTGCATTCATTTCTTCCAGCTGTGCCGTAACTTCTTCGTTTAACGTAGAAGCATTGCCTTCGCTTTGCCCCTGAAGAATATCACCTACAGCCGTTTCAAGGTCGGCAAGCTTTTCGGAAAGTGTTTCTATATTTGCAACGGAGCTTTCAAGCCCGCCAATCTTTTCGGAGAGAGATTCCACGTTGCTCGCCGAACCTTCAAGGTCGGCAAGTTTTTCGGAAAGTGTTTCTATATTTGCAACGGAGCTTTCAAGGCCACCAATCTTTTCGGAGAGAGCCTCCACAGTACTCGCCGTACTTTCAAAGCCGACAAGCTTTTCGGTAAGCTCGTCTGTATTTGCCACAGCGGTTTCAAGGTCAGTAATCTTCTCTGATAATACATCCACTTGCTTAAAGGAGTCTCGCAATTCTTCTACCTTTGCAAGAACATCATCATTATTATTATCGGCGGCTTCACTCTGAAGAGCACTTACCTCTTCAACTTTATTGGCTAACTCCGCCAACCCGGCACGCACATCCGCATTTTCCTTTGCGCTGCTTTCAGTGGCTTTTTCTACGGATTCTTGGAGAATTGCAAAGCGAGAGGCCAAATCTTTTTCAAGGGTATCCACTCGCTTTTCAAGCGATTTTAAACGTGCATCGTCGGCATTGCCTTGCTTTGGTTTATCTGCTGCCATTTTTGGCATAGCCGCATCGGCGACCGCTTCGCTTGCGGCGGCATTAGCGGCAGTACTAGCATTTTGGGTTTCAAGTTCACTGGCACTCAAAATAGCATCTAGGTCATCACTAAGATCCGGAATCTCCGGAGCTGGTGCCTTTTGATTGGCATCTTTTGCTCCTTGCCCATCGCCGGCAGACACAAGCTCAGCTACTGACTGAGCGGTGGCAACATCAGCATCAATATCACCACCCGGCACAACATTTTGCGCAAGTTCGGCGGCAGTCAAAGGAGCCTCTCCAAGAACTTCATCAAAAAGTTCATCTATGGCATTAAAACTCTCTTTATCTGCCCCAAGTGCTTGCGAGCTACTTTGTTTGGCCGACTCCGGCTTTGCAGGTTCATTTAAAATACTCCCTAAAAGATCATCCATATCATTGGAACTAGTCTCCTCAGCAACACTTTGCGCCTTAACATCTCCCGGTTGAGGGGGCATATCCATTTCAGCAAGCAGAGCATCGACTTCAGCTAAATCCAACATCTCCGGCTCGGCAGCAGGACTTGCACCCGCTGGAACCGGACTTGCGCTCTCGTTGTCGTCAGTAGCGGACAAGCCGGCCTCTAATTCAGAAAATCCACCATCACTGTCCATTTGAGCAAGCAAGGCATCAAGATCCACATCATCAACTGCTGACATATTAGGAGCATTGTTGGTATTGCCAAGATCGCTAAAGGAAGCTTCCAAATCCTGCTCTGTTCTGACTGCCTGATCGGTTACTTGACTTGCAGCGGGACCCTTCTCGATGATCTCTGTGAGCTCAATAATGTCATCGTCAGAATTCTTTTTATCTTCCAAATCAAAGTCCATAAGCCCCCCATAATAATTTACATAAGCATATCTTCATAACTATTCGTTACTCAAAAACCCACAACAACATGAATGACATGAATATTAACTAGAATGTATTTACAGATAAATTATACTCTCTAGCTTAGACATTATTTTAGTAGACATTTTCGTAAGCATCACTTGCAAACATCAAAAACTACACTCGGAGGATTGTAACAGACTTTATTTATAATAGCAAATATATTTGTGCAGCTTAGGCGCAAACGTTCCAAAAAAAAATGCCGTCCTGAATTTCAGCACGGCATTTTCGCAAAACCTTGTTTTAACTTATATAATCACCACGATTAAATTTAATTTTTTCCGTAGCACTCATAATTTCAAGTTCATTTACAAGGCTAGCCAAATCAGGGTTTTGCTCAAGCGTTCGTTTATTACTCGCTTTAAGCGACGACACTTGCGATTCAATACCCTCTAAGAGATTGTAAGCCTCTCGCAAGTTTCCATCATTACTTGGCGTACGCAGTTTTTGCGTATACGAATCCCACATATCAAGCGCACCGGAAGTTTGCTCAAGAACTTGTCTCACTTCCGGCGATTGACCGGCGGACGATGCGGCAAAGTTTTCCACTTCATTGGCAAGCAATTGCTGTGCAATACTCGCTTGAACCCCTTGATTGGGGTGAGCTTGAACCGTGCCATTTTCTGCGCCACCAAGGAGTAATTGTGTTGCTTGTTCTGCTAAGGTGGCAGCAAAGCCCGTGTTATTAGCGTTTTTTTGAGCAGCAGCTTTTTTTGCCTGAAGCTCTTGCTGCGAAAACAAAGCTTCAATATTTTGAGTTTGGATATTCATAATAGCCTCCAACCTTGGTGTTTGCAATATTATATGCAAGAAATTTGCCACACATGAACAAAAATCACAAGCAGTTGATATTTAAGAGTTTAAAAAAACTTTAGAGGAAAATATTGCCGTTCGCTTTTCTTTACTACCCTTAGCCAAATCAAGCTGTGCATTGAATGTCTATGAGTACACATTTGCAGCGACGAAATTCATTTAGCTTTGCTTTGCCGGACTTGCCATACAACAAGCCCATTCCTTATAGCGAGATTTTGAGGACTTGTCTATCCTTTGAAAAAAATGTATTCTTTTTAAATACGAGGCAAGACAAGCTGCATATAAAATCATTCTTTCTTTTATTGCAGAATGTTACAATTTTATTAACGAATATCTATAAACGTCGTGAGGTATTGCATGAGAGAGATCAAGAAAATATTGTGCGCTGTGGATTTGTCCGACCATAGCAAGACCCTTGCCGAATACACCATCACCTTGGCTAAACTGGCCGACGCCGAAGTTATTGTGGTGTATGCTGCGCCGTCGTTAAGTCAATATGTGGGCTTTCACGTTCCCCCCAATACCATTGAGAATTTTGTTGGTGAAATTGTAAGCGGAGCGGAAAAATCCATGGATACATTTGTTGCCGAAAACTTTCCGGGTATCTCGGCATCAGGCCAAGTACTCATAGGCTATGCTGCCGAAGAAATTGTGGCAAAGGCTGAAAGTACCAATGTGGACCTCATAATTATGGGTACGCATGGAAGAAAAGGGCTAGATCGTTTACTCTTTGGTTCGGTAGCCGAAAGTGTTATCAAAAACGCTAAGCAGCCGGTCTTGACAATACGCCCAAACTACAACGATTAATAGAGTTTAGGAAACGCTGATTAAATATATTTTTATACATGCAAGCCTATTAAATTGGCGTTGA
>CAYJHK010000045.1:0-11009 GCA_964369515.1 uncultured Desulfovibrionaceae bacterium | reverse complement strand
TTCCAAAAAGGTCCCTCCCCCAAGAAAATTTTTACAAAATTAGAATCACGTGCGGCTGTCATCGGAGTTTATGAGTACCCAATTGTTATTGTTATTTCTTACCAAGCCATTGGTTTACGGTACTGCTTAAAATATCAGGCGAAATTGGCTTGGCTATATGCCCATTCATTCCGCTTTCAAAGGCCATATCGATATCATCCTTGAAGGCATTGGCAGTCATGGCAATAATGGGCGTTGTTTTTGCGTCAGCACGCTCAAGTGCACGTATGGCCACTGTTGTCTCATAGCCATTCATTTTGGGCATTTGTATATCCATAAACACTAAATCGTAATAATTTTCCGGCGATGCTGCAAAAATTTGCACAGCTTCTGTTCCGTCAGCTGCCTCATCAATAGTGAATTCAAATGAAGAAAGCAATTCCATGGCAATAATGCGATTGATTTCTACGTCATCCACTAATAAAATTCGTTTACCCGGTGCAACGATGACGGCATCTTGAGCGTCAGAGACAGATGTAAGCTGAATATCTTCCTCCAGCCACACCGAGAAATAAAATTCACTGCCTTTATTTTCTTCGCTGACCACTTCAATTTCACTTTGCAACATGTGTGCAATACTGCGGCTGATGGAAAGCCCAAGTCCTGTTCCGCCATACATACGTGTAATATGCCCGCCCCCCTGCTCAAAGGGCACAAAGAGCGATTTGAGTTTTTCTGGGTTAATACCTGTGCCCGTGTCTGCTACGGAGAAAAAGACAAGTGTCTTTCCATCTTTACGTTCTTTTTGCTCAACGCTAAACGTAATAGCTCCAAGTTCCGGTGTGAATTTCGCCGCATTGCCCAAGAGATTAATGAGAATTTGACGTAAGCGCAGTTCATCGGAAATAAATTGTGTATGCTCAAGCCCTTGTATATTAGTTGTGAATGTAATATTCTTTGCTTCGCAACGTGGCGAGATAATGGAAGTAACATCATTAATGAGCTTGGAAAGATCAAAACTTTCATTACTAAGTTCAATCTTACCGGCCTCAATTTTTGAAATATCAAGAATATCATTTAGTAAACCAAGCAAATGCAGGGAAGATGACTCGATCTGCAGCACATTTGGGAGTAAATTGTCCTTGCAGCATCCTTCTTCATGGAGCTTGCGCTTGGTAATGTTGGTCATACCAATAATGGCATTCATGGGCGTGCGAATTTCATGGCTCATGCGTGCCAAAAACTCACTCTTTGCCTTACTGGCGTCAATGGCTTCATCCACGGCCGCCACCAATTCCTCTTGGGTTTTGCGCAGCTCTTGTTCAACGCTCACTCGCAAGGAAACATCACGCCCAACGCCCAGAATTCCACGAAGTTTGCCGTCAGCTCCCAAAATGGGTGTGCGCACAAGGTCCAAGATTTCTTTGTGCCCGTCGGCAAAGGGTACCAAGCGTTCACTATATGAGGCTGTAAGACTTTCCATAACTTCTTGATCGCATTTCGCACATAAATCATGCAATTCGCCACTCAAAACATCTCTATCCTTCCTGCCGTGCAATTCGTGGACTGAAAGACCAACCATGCTTGCAAAGCGAGGATTGACGGCAAGGTATACGCCTTCAGTATTTTTGTACCAAATAAGATCCGGTGAGGCCGAAAGCACCATATCCAACAAAGCACGTTCACGCTCGATGTTTTCTTGTTCAATAATAAGCTGGGTTACATCTTCTGCCTCAATAATATAACCTATGTTACTGCCGTCCTTATCCACAAGGTACGTCGCCTTTCCTTTGTAATAACGCTGTTGTGGTGCGTAGTAACTGATGGCCGACGGAATATTATTTACGAAGGTATGAATGGGATTTTGCTCTTCACTGAAGAGACTCAATTCATGATACGATTTTCCCTCAACCTCATCAAAGCTTTTTCCCAAAATATTCAAAGCAAAGCTATTCATATACATGATTTTTCCATCAAAATCCGTTATCGTCAAAGGATTTTTGGTGTTTTTAACAATGCCATTGAAAAGTTCATCCAAAGCAATGCACAATATTCCAAATTCATCATTCTGCTTATTATTAAATCGGAATTTGCGATACCCCGTGCTGAAACGAAATATACCTCGAATAAGATAGGTAATTCTTCTGGTAATGCTTGAGGCCATCATAATAGCTATAAGCACCACAAAGACAGTCATGGCAAAGGTAGAAGTCGTAAGATTTTTAGATGTTTCCCAAAGATTTTTAGTAATGGCAGCAAAAGTCTGCTCTGTTGTAACAGCAAGTTCGGCATCCGTCGTTTGTATGAGTTCTTGAATTGTCTTCTGGGTTTTCAAAGCAGGCTTATGAAAGTCATCAATGCCCACAGTCATGGTAACTATGCCAAATCCAATTAAACCAGCACCATACTGCCCTGTGTAATAGGGAATTGCGGACACGGTAGTCAGTTTCCACAGCCCACTCCACAAAAGAAAGAAAGAGCCGGAACCGCCGTGCTGGGCTAGATTATACCACCCTGTACATTGCGGTGCAAAATTCAAATAACGGCAATCCAAACCTATGGTGCCTTGCTTTATCTGCTCCATGGACGGCGCACGTTCACGCCTTTGATCGGTAAATTGCGGCTCGCCCTCGATAAATTGCGCATAATCCAAGCCGCTGTTTTGCCATTTCTCATATGTTTTGGCATCCAGCAGTGTAGGCTGACGTTCTCCTGTTTCGGCATCAAAGCCGGAAATGGAATGATGGCGAGGGTGAAAGATATTGTAACCCTTATTATCCCACATGAAGGTATAATTTCCCTCAGCCGCAGCATTTATATCAGCATAGCGTTCTTCACTTGGAACTCTATGCTCAATCTTGCTTATTATGTGGTCATGATTGAGGGCAATGGTTATATAGCCTGTAATTTTGCCATCTTGCTCCACGGGCATTGCAAAGCGCACAAGCCCTTGAAAACGCTTGCCGTTGGGATTTTCGTCTCCCACATAGGCCGACTTTTCCGGTTCGTAGGGAACATTATTTTTTTTGGCATTTTCCGGCGTGTAGAAGCCAACGATATTTGAACCAACATATTCGCCAATAACTTCGGATACATATATTTCACCGGCTTTAAGATTTTTCAGCTTAGAAAAATAATCTTCCGCTTTGCAAAAAGTATTTTTCTTGTCGGCAACATTTTTAAGCTCGGAGTCTAAGAGATCAGAAGTAGTAACCTTAACCAGCTCCTGTCCTTCCAAGTTAATATAGGTGGCTTCAAGGTAGAGCGGTACACGAATAAATTCAAAATTGTCGGGCTGGCGAGAGCGGAATTTCTCTTTATTTTGTAGGTTTTTTGGCAGCACACGGGGCAATTTCTCATATTCGCCATGGGGAACCCAAGATTTACCGTCTTCTGACAAAATCCACTTGCGAGGCTTGAGGAGTAAATCGGTTTTTGTTGTTAGAAAATTCTTAAATATTTTTTCATCGGGGGTAAAAGTAGCCAAAAAGCGCAAATCGTCATCACGGGCATAGAGAAAATTTGCCAACAAATTTGCGGCATCCGTGGTCATGCGCTCCACCTCGTCGGTGGTTCTGTCATCAAGGGCTTTCACAGTATCGTTTACCGCTAATTCACCAACATCGGAAAGCTTTTGAATTGTTTGCTTAGCTATACCTCCCGTGCGAGTACGCATCTCATCGCCAAGTTCCACAGCTTGATGCCAAGCCACAAATGCCAATAAAATAAGCGGGATAACTTTAATCAGCACAAAGAGTGATACGAGTTTTAAGCGCAAGCCAAAGCTATACTTAATAAAGCTGTCCTTAAAGAAGTTATTTGACTTCTTTATAGAATGGTTATTATGCTGCATAGATGTGCCCTATCTGTAACTATGGATAAACATTTATAAGAAGTAATCAGCGAACAAAATCACCTCATTTACTTCCACTGATTTTAATTACATAATTTTATGATAGTTGTCACCTATTTTTTTAGTATGCGGCAACGTCGAGATGTGTCTTTATGTGCTTTAATACAGATTAATTCCATATTGGTGCTATAAAAAGAGCTCTGCATAATTCAAAAAGACATGGATTGCCTAGCAATGTTCGCAATGACTTTCGTTATAAAATCAAGCCATTGCGAGGATATAAGCGACGAAGCAATCCATGCCTTTTTGAAGGATGCAAACATCTCGATACTGTAAAAATCCGGCTCTTATACGCTAAAAAGTCTCCCCAACTGCACAATAGTAACATGTGAGGAGACTTTTCACATTTTCAAAGCAAGTCAAAAAATTGCTTCAAAATTTATTCCGGCAATCTTAATACCTTCCCGTTTCATTGAAATCACTGGTATCAGCCGGCGTATTGGGATTGGCTCTGCCCACATCAAGGGGATAGGCCGTGATAACGCCCTTACGCTTGCCAACGCCCATGGCACCGGGGTGTGTGTTAAGACCGACCACAAGGTCCATAACGCCGTCATTGTTCAAATCGCCAACATCAGAATTGACAACAGAACCACGAATACGTCTGGTTTTCCATTTAAGCCCAAGCCCTACTCCATCCCAAAACAGGGCATGGATTTCACCTTGCGGGAACATGCGATAATTATCAAAAATTTCCGCAGCACTGGATATGGGCTTATTTATAAGCAATACATAGTCGCCTCGTCCTTCAATATCCACCACATTAAGGCGCATGGGGGCAAAGAAGCTGCTTGCAAGTTGACGTGTTTTTTCAACACCAAGACCTGCTACGCCCTTATAAAATTTCATCCCCACGGAAGATCCGGAAAACTTATCCATGGTTTGGTGTACACGTTCTCCACCCGGGCTAAAGACGGTAATACGCTCCTCAGGGCTATACATAAGCATTCTTAAACCGCCATCACGAGTGGCAAGGTAACCAAAGTTAAAAACATTGCCGCCCTTTGGCAATCGAATTTTGCCGCCTAGGGCTATACTGTTGCCTCTCACACTGGCCAAATAGACACCGGGGCGCAAAAGTCTTTGGCTATCCCATGATTGCGCCACAAGCGTTGGGGTAAAAGAAGGTCCCATGGGTACAACATTCAAGAAATAATTGCTGGTTCTTGCAATGACACGCAATGAACTGCCGCTTACGCCATAAATAAATGATGTCGGCCTATTATTATCATCACCGAAGCTTGTGACCATAAGCTGAGTGCCACGTCCGCCAACCTTGATTTTACGCAAAATAAAGGCTTGGTTGCTCATGCCGATGGACGCTTGGGCTTTGACACGTAAATTACCATTATTCCAGTCGTATATAGTCAGCTTATGGTCGCCCAAAACAGCTATTTCCGTTCTGCCGCTACCACTAAAATTACCCACTGTAAAATCTACAATGGTATAATCAAGGGCTTGACTGCGCAAACGTGAACCATCTTCGACACCGGAACCTTGATAGCGGAATTGTGGATTAAGATACACACCCTGCTGATTGGTTTCATTGACCACGATACCGGGGTTCATCTGATTGGTGGGGCCGCTACCTTGCGGAGCACGATAGCCGGGAGTGCTTGTGGCCTGCCTACTGCGTCCAAAAGCGTCACTGCTAAGCCCACCGGCGATATTTTGCACCGAACCGATGAGGTTACCCACAGCACCTTGCGCACTGCGTTTAAAAATCTTACCGGATTTATCCCGCATGGAAACTTCAATGGTCGCCGTATTGTTGACAATACTTACCGAACCCCAAGCAACATAATCCACATTGAAAGCTCTTTGAACTTGTGCTACAGCCTGGGCATTGGGAACCGGCTGGTTCGTGGTTCTTGCGGAAATCTCCACCTGTCCCGGCCAAAGCAAACGCTGCGCCAATGTTGAAGGAAGAGCTTGCCCTAAATATGCATAGCTTTTTGGCCCATTCACTTTAAATGGCAATACAGCCACACTCTTTGCAGCCAAAGCAACGCCGGCCCAAAGCACAGTGACCATAACTAAAGCTAAAATGCGAAATGAAAGTTTCATAAAATTCTCCTTACTCTATTCGAGCACTTTATAACTCACCATGCTATACATTATACTTAGCACATATTGCAAGCGTAAAGGCGCAGAAAAAAGTGCCGGATTGGAATTGTTTTTGAAATTGTGTACGGAAATACATCAGTGCTGTGGACTTATGCATCGGCGCAAAAATCGGCAAGCTTGCGGTGCGCCGCCGGCATAGCATATTGTTTTGTATCTTCAATATTTAGCCACTTAAATTCCGTAGCGGCGGTCAAATTCGGCTCCGGAAAGATTTCATTATTTTTAAGCTTAAGCGCAAAACAGTGCAATGTAATGCGATACGTTGTATAACCGTGTTTTATTACAGTATATTTACGCTCTATCTGAACATGAAAACCCGTTTCCTCTTCAAACTCACGCACAATGGCTTCTTCGGGGCTTTCACCTTCTTCAATGCATCCGCCGGGAAACTCCCACAAACTTCCCCAAACGCCCTTGGGTAAACGTTTTTGCACAAAGATTTTTCCTCCATTGTGCAATACGCCGGTGACAACCTGCAAGGAACTTATGGGCGAACGCTTGCCGGGTACGGGGCGTTCACAAACTATATTGAGGCGATGACTTTCGCAAAACGGTTGCAAGGGGCAAGAATGACACAGTGGTTTTTTGCGGCAAACAAGCGCACCAAGCTCCATCATGGCTTCATTAAATGTGCCCATATTATGTGGATAAACCCTTGAATCTTGGGATAGTTTATATGTCAAAGCACGAATACGCGCAGCAGCCGGCTCTTGTTTGACGGGGGTATCAATATCGTAGAGCCGTGCCATAAGCCTTTCCACATTGGCATCGATACTGGGAAGCCCATAACCAAAGGCTATGCTGGCAATGGATGCCGTGGTATAGGGCCCGATACCCGGCAGGGCGCTGATATCACTGACATCGCTCGGGAAAATTCCGGCGTGCTTTTCTTGTATGATTTGAGCGGCTTTATGAATATTTTTGGCTCGCAAATAGTACCCAAGCCCTTCCCACGCACTAAGCACATCTTCTTCGCAGGCACTCGCAAGACTTGCAATATTTGGGAAGCGTTGCATAAAACGCAAAAAATACTGCACAACACGTTCCATTTGCGTTTGTTGCAGCATAACTTCGCTAATCCATATCTTATAGGGATCATTAGACTCACGCCAAGGAAGGGGGCGAGCGTTTACGCTAAACCAATCGAGGAGCGCAGTCACAAGTTGGTTTTGTAATGACGAGGAATTTTTCACAAAATAAAAAGTCGCCCACTCATTCATTGGCAAGTAGGCGACTGTACATTTACTTATTTCTTTTCAAAACTCTTAAAATATGCTGCAAGAGCCTCTACCATGTTAAGTTTAGGATTTTTTTCGCAAACAGCAATGAACCCTTCACCAAATTGTCCAATAGCAGTATAGTCAAAAACAGTACTGTTCATGCTTGAAGAAACTCCACCTGCAAGCCAAATCAAAATATCTTCAATGGCTTCTTCAGACAGATTGTCCAATCCTTCGCAAGTTAATGCTTTAATGTCTATAGGGTTAGCCTGAGCAGGCACAAAGGAAGCAAAGGCAAACATAACAGTCAACATCAAAGCGCAAAAAATCTTTTTCATTATACAATCTCCACATTTAATTTTCAGCGTCTAACAACGCTATGGAATATTGACTGGCTTTAAGATAAATAGCAAGCTTTTTTTTCTCGTCACAAAGCATATTTATTTTCACATAATAATTTAAATCATGTATTTTCCATAGTTTACAAAATTCGTATCTGAAACGTTTCAGTCTTACACACAGGCAATTAAAGGGCACAATGCAGCTCAAAGGCATAAGAAGCAATGCTCGTATATTAACTCTGTTTGTAAAACTCAACCGTCAATGGGGAGGTATCATGCGTAAAAATTTGAGTTCTGCATTTTTGTTGGCACATGAATTTACAGAGGAATGGGAAGAGGTTTTGCAAGTTTGCTCCACAACAAAACAAGCCAAGGACGACTACCTTGGACTTTCACAAGCTTGGCTTTGGCAAGCGCAAGAAGAAGCCGGTTGCCCCCTTATGCGTCAAGACCTTATGCGCATCATGTATATTAAATTTTGGGTACCGCTATGTTGTGAAAAGCTTCCCCTGCCCTTGGGAGTTTTTTTGTATGACAGCGTAGTACACATGGGCATTGCACCAAGTATGCACATTTTACAACAATGCTGCAACATAGTTGGCGAAGCGCATCTGGATACTTTTACGCCTGTGAAAATCAATTGCATAAATAATAAACAAAGCATACGCCTTGCCGCCAATCTTGCTGAATGCAATCTGGATTTCTATACCGCCCGCATGTGTGTGCGTCATAGATTGAATTACTACAAGGAATTTACCAAGGAAATGAAACATTTTAAAGGCATGAACAGTGCGCAGGTGCATTTGGAGCACTGGAAAGCTCGCTGCGCAGCCTTGTTGGAGCATTTGGCCTTACTTGAAAGAGATGTGTAACATTTTCAAGGAGAAAGATATGTCACGACCACAGGGATTTTCAAAAGTTTCACTACAGAAAACACTCAAAGATCGTTTGGTACTTTTAAGTAACGGCCTAAAAGAAGCAGAAATGGGCAATAAAGGCATTGAACTTGTTAAAGAAATGAAAGAGCTACACGCAATGCTTGAACATATCCTCGGCGAAGGAAAGCAGGCAAGCAAACAAGAAGCGGCCAAGAGCACAGCTATGCATATAAGTTTTAGCTGGGGCATACCGGAAGAAAAAACCACAGACAACGCTAAAAGCACAGCCGGAGAGGACAATGTCACAGAAGGTACGTTTGAAAACAAACGATAATGGCGCAAGCTTACATGATTCGGCCTTGCATACGTCGATTATGTCGATGAAACAGGTGCTCCCCTACACCCCACGCCCCTTACAATGGAAGTTTCATCAAGAACGTACTCGCTTTTGCGTTTTATTGTGTCACAGGCGATTTGGCAAAACCGTAGCAGCCATCAACGACCTTTTGCGTGAGGCATTACGCACAAAGCGCAGCGATTGGCGTGGTGCATACATGGCTCCCTTCACCACACAGGCCAAGACATTGGTGTGGGATTACTTAAAATTTTTTGCCGGAAACATTCCGCAGGTACGCTTTTTGGAAACTGAATTGCGCTGCAACTTTTCCAATGGAGCAAGCATACGGCTTTTTGGCACTGACAATGCCAACGCCTTGCGAGGTATGTACTTAGATGATGTCATTCTTGATGAACCTTGTGACATGCCAAGAGAAGTATGGACACGCATCATCCGCCCCATGCTGTCGGATCGCAAAGGACGCGCGCTTTTTTGCGGCACTCCCAATGGCGTTGACAACCTTTTGCATGATGTATGGGAGGAGGCGGCAAAGTCAAACGTGCCCAATCTATGGTCACGCTTTAGCTTTAAGGCATCGGAAACAGGTTATATCGATAAGGAAGAATTGCAGGCCGCACAGCTTTCCATGACCAAGGACGACTATCAACAAGAATTTGAATGTTCGTTTGCTGCTGCGGTACGAGGAGCTTATTATGCCGATTATTTAGAGGAACTTGAGGGAAAAGGACAGATCTGCACTGTACCCTATGCACCGGAATTGCCGGTACATACGGCTTGGGATCTTGGCATGGACGATGCCACAGGTATTTGGTTTTTCCAAGTGCATAGCTCGGGGCAATGGCGAATGCTGGAGTATATGGAAGACAGCGGCCAAGGCTTACAATATTATATTCAGCGTTTACAAGAAAAACATTATATATACGGCACGCACATTGCCCCGCACGACATTCGAGTACGAGAACTTGGCACCGGGCTTAGTCGCTACGAAGTGGCAAAACAACTGGGGGTGACTTTTTCTGTCTGCCCAGCCTTTTCTTTGGCTGACGGCATCAACGCCGTGCGCACCGCCCTGCCACGCATGTGGTTTGAAATCAATGCGTGCAAAAACGGCCTGCGTGCATTGCGTCAATACAGGCGTGTATGGCGACCACGCCAAGAGGTTTTTTCTTCCGAACCCATGCACAATTGGACAAGCCATGCAGCAGATGCTTTGCGCTATGCTGTACTTGGCTTTCGCCCAACTGAAGCAATACAAGGCAAGAAAGCACGAGTATCCTACAACGTCTGGAGATAGAAATGACAAAAAATACCCACGAAGTAGACCAATATCAGTATATTATAATACAAGAAACTCAAAAAAAATTACGAGCTGCACTTTTTGAACGTATGCAAAACGAAGGGCTTTTGGCAAGTGCCCTACATAGTTACCATACACCCTGCCTGAGTGATTGGCTTAAGCTTACAAAGGCGGAAAAAGGTTGGCTTTTATGTTGTAGCGACAAAAAAAATCCGCCCCATAAGCTTGGAATCCAAGACATTAAAGCTATGGCCTTCATCAGCCCCATAAAGGGTAGGCTTTGGTCCTTTGACTTCACTGTCTTTAGGGAGCATTTTTCCGAAGCCATACCCATGAGTAAAGGCGCCTTACGCTGGATATTTTCCCAAGAACAATGCCGGTGTCTACTTGGCATATGCGCCATAAGCAACAGACATGCTTGGCGTTTGGCGCAAGCTGCCGGTTTTCATATCCTAGGCAAAGCTCAAGATGCTTGCTTTATAGCCAAAAAACAACGCTATGAGGACGGCGTTTTGGTCATGGCCAGCTCAAGGTCATTATCCATAACAAACTAAAATCCATACCATAATAATAAAAAATATGGCGGTAACGGGCGACTGACAGCTTGCTGCAACGGACATACATGAGCAGTTTGGATTGTTTAACTGACGCAGTAGATGGTGCTTTTTCAATTGCCAGGATGACGCTTGGTCGTGCGTCCTGCACGACACAAGCTATCGCAAGCGTCGCCTGCGCCGGAAGTAAATTCCGGCTTGCCTTTGGCTTGCTCCGCTGCGCGGCTTGACCGCATCCTGCGGTCTGCTAGCAAGCCTTATATTGCAGTAGATGGTACTTTTCATTTAATTACAGTGCGTTCAAAAAGTGCCAGATACAAGGAAGTTAAACAATCCAAGGTG
>CAYJHK010000044.1:0-11157 GCA_964369515.1 uncultured Desulfovibrionaceae bacterium | reverse complement strand
TTTTCCAAAAAGGTCCCTCCCCCAAGAAAATTTTTACAAATTAGAATCACGTGGCCTAACGCCGCAAATGCCCCTTTTTCAACGCACTGTTATGGGAAATTGTTGCATAGTAAGTTTCGTAGCACTTTCTTCATTTTTAATAAACAACAGCTGAGCTTCTTTGGCCTGAACGCTGTTGCTATGTCCAATAGTAACGTTACTCATGGCGTAATTGTTTGGATTACCCACAAAATTATTCATGGCCTGCTTCGAGCCAAACTCTGTGGGAATGTTTGTGAGCGTTCGTTCCAAATCAAGGCTGAATGTATCCAAGTTGCTATTCTCAACATAAGCAAGAATGGCTTGCTTTGTCGCTTGAGGAATGCTCACGGCATCACAATAGGCTGCAATTTGCGCTGCGCTGCCGGCAGGGGGGCTAAATACCTTTGTGTCGGTGCAACTGGCACTCAAAAGCTGGTTGCCGGCAAGATTTGTCTCCACTTCGAGACTTTGCTGCACAGTATAATTCAGCCTTGCCGCCATATCTATTCCGTCCTTACTGATGTCAATTCCGGCAGTACCCGTCACGTTTCCGGTAGTAAAGCCTGCTTGATGGCTTAACTGAGCTTCAACTTCAATACCATCGGCACCTATCTGTGTCTCAAGCGTTGCGCTCGTATTGCCTCTTGACAATTCTGTCCCGATTTGCGCAGAGGTGTTTATTTTACCGTCTTCGCCCCTTTCTATAGTTGTATCGACAGTTTTATCGCCTTGTGCCACGCCTGCATTAAAGACGGTCTTCTTTTCTTCGGACGATGAGTCGTCTGTCGGGCCAAGTTTTAGCCGGACTCCACCATCGGCGACGAAAATTGACGTTGTTTTAGTTTTGGAACTAAAGCCGTCGGTCTTTGTTTCGACTTGCTTTTCTGCGCCCACTTTGAAATCCGCACTAAGGCTCAAAGTCACCTGCTCCCCTTCATGGGTGCTGCCAACAGAGCCGGAAAGCTCTACGCCACCGATTGTTACTCCGCCAAAGGCTGCACGGGAACTAAGGGTTAAATCGTTCTTTCCGGCCACATTTGTCAAGAACAATGCCGCAAATTGCGCAGCTTTTGTGGTATCATCAAAAGTAAGCTCGAGAGACTTTTCCGCACTTCCGTGCACACCGACCCCAACGGAAGCCGCTGCGTTTTTCCCAATGCCAATGCTTGCGCCAAGCCCCACTTTTGCCAAGACAGCTTGGCTGATGGTGATACAAGGTTTGCCTTCTGCATTTTTCCACAAGGCAAAGGCATCGTTTTTACCTATGGAAAAGGAACCGGAAATGCTGGCAGCTCCCACAGGTACAGCACCCTTGAGGTTGGCTGAAAGGGTATTTTCAAAGCGGAAAACGGTGTTATTTTGCAAATCTTCAAATAATTTCTTGGTATCATTGCGTATAGCCTCTTGTTGCAAGAAAGATTTCATGGTATCCGAAACTTCATGACTTCTTGTCAAGCGTGTAATATTGGCCGCAAAGGAAAAGGCCGAAAGGAGTGTATCTGCACCTTTTTCAATGACGCTAAGGGCAGCCGGCGGCACTTGCGTTTCAAAAAGACTGTTCACCAGCAGCGTGGCATCGGCAGCTTGGCAACCCATGGCCACGAAGGCTTGTCCCAGCGCATCTTTTCGCCCTTGCAGCGTTGCGTCGGCAACGGGATTGAGTAGGGCACTTGCGGAGGGACAATTACAAATACGTTGCGCTTCCAATAATGCAAGGGGAAGTATTTGCGTTGTGAAGGTAGGGTTTTTGAGCAGTGGATTCATAAATTCGCCACGAAGCTTGGCTTTGGCATCGCCTTGCCGATCATTTAAGGCGGCAAGCTGAGAGAAATCATGTTCAATGGATTTTATCAGCGTATTTACCGATGCTTGCTTAAAGCCTTGTTTTGTATATACATCCTTGGCAATGGCGTTGAGGCGATTTATTGCCGAATTGCTGGCTCCTTTATTATCCGTACAATAGATAAGGGCAGCCCTTGATGTTTGCGTCGGCGGTAAATATTTATGCTCATTGCCGCCCGTCTCTGTAACTTTTGCACCGTTGAGAATGTCCACAATGGCCTTGCGCAATACGTTTAGGTCAGTTGTTTTCGTCGTATCTATCCTTACCCCGTTGACAATAAAATCTTTTTGTTTCGGTATGTTGACAGCAGCCTTGCCTTGGCCTTTACTATTTCCCTCAGCACTTAAACACTGGGTATATTGACGACACAGCTCTTTAAAAGCACCACCCACAAAATCGCTGTGCCGAGCTTTGCCGGCAAAGGTGGCCTCTCGGGTAACTCCCTTGCTCAATTGAAGCGTCAAGCTGTCCGTAAGCTGTAAGGAATTCAAAGCTGTGGCTAGACTGTACTCGTTGGCGTTCTGCTGTATTTTCAGCTTAGCACAGGCGTCTTTCTGAGATTGTGTAAACATTGGCGCATTATCGGGATTACTTGGATCTTTGGGTAAATTTGAATATGACGTAAGTAAAACTGTTGTCACCCAGTCTGTTTTATCGCTTCTTTCCCATTTATTTTCCACAAATTCCTTAAGATGTTCGGGCGTATCCACATCTTCACGCTTTGCGCCGATGAGGGCTAAGTCTGTATCGGAAAGTTCACTCGCATCACGCACCACCAGCCTTTGCAAGGCAAGGGTGGTCATGGCCCATGTTTCGCCGCGCGTTTCTGCCAGTGATTTAGCTCCTTGGGCAATCTGCATAGCTTTAAATGTATCTTCAATCTTGGTCATTTGGGCATCTTTTTCATTCAATGCATTAAGTGCATTGGCTATGCCGGTACTGTCGTGGGCAACAAATCCAAGTTTTTTGGCACAACTTGTCAAGAGCGAGCTTGTGGAAATGTCGTCGCTTACATTGGTGATATCCAAAATCATGGTGGCAAGATTACGCAACTGTGTATTTGCTTGTACAGAATTGCCATCGGAGCGAGACTGCGTAAGCATATTCTTAATGCTGTTGCGTGCTTTTTTGCTCAAAACGCCGGAGCTGAGCAAGCTTTCCGCATGGTCAAGCTGCGCAGAAGACGTAACGCCTTGACTGCTCAAATCCACAAGGGGCAATGTATCAAGCCATGGTTTTGGTAAATCTTTTATCAAGTCATCTTCGCCATATGCCGCTGTGCGTGTACCGTCCGGCTGCTCTGTGCTTTGCGCCAGCCCAAGTTCCATATAGACATTAAACAAGAGAACATTGGGAATATCCACATATTTTTTTTCGTGATTTTGGATAATGTCCTTCAGATCGGCGGCCGTCACATCCATAAAGGATTTTTTGTGCAATGCATGATCCTTGGGCAAGAAATCCAGTATTTCACAGCAACCGGCGTGCAACTGATGTTCTTTGCGCAATGCGCTTATAAATTCCGCATCGGTCAGGGCATTGGATAGGGAAGCAGCCATATCGCTCTTTATCTGCCATAAGTTTTCACGCAATTGGGCAGTGGGCGTGAATATGGTATCAAGATGTTCTGCATAGGATTTAAGATTATCGGACGAAAGCGGCTCTTCCATGCAAGCTTTGAGCGAATTTAAGAGTATTTCCACTTGCTTGGCATCGCATCTTTCCAAGATGCTGATGGCGGCGGGATTATTCTCAAAGCCATCCAATAATTGTTCAAGCTGAGGCGTAAGTCCTGCATCTTTCAAGGCTGCAAAGCTTGTTTTACTGAGTAGAATATGGGCATTGATTTGGCTGAGCGTTCTTGTATCAGCAACTTCAGGCGTATCTGTTTCAATCGGGCGTGGAGGTGCTTCCATTTGTTGTAGTAAGTTGTCGGACACAAAGGCTTTTCTTACTGTGTTTATGGACTCTTTCAGCTTCCCCTCGTTCTCTTGTACTTTGTCGGCTTCCACTGAAGTATTGATTATTTCACGTTGTTCTATGACATCTGAAGCAAATTCTTCTGCATTTTGTACGCTATTCTCCGTAAAACGCTTATTTTGTTCGCCGGTAATATTCAAGTTGGAGTTGGACATGACACAGGCTAGCATGGCCTCCAATCCTTCTTCATGGGTGGCAACTTCACTTGAAACAGAGGTGAGTGCTTCACCCACTCCAAGAATTTTGTCAAAAGCTTCTGATTCAACCTTGTCCTTTGCGCATTGCGCCTTAAAGCCGTTCACCAAGGACTGCAACTGGCTAAAAGCGTCCGCCTTATGGGCATCTCCTGCGGTAAGACAATGGTTAAGCTGTGCACGCAAGGCATGGCATAGACCGTCAGCCATATCTGCATATTTCGAATTCTTACTCAAATCAGCGTGCAAGTCCTCAAGGGACTCTTTTATCTTCTTACCCGAGTCTGACATGGATTTTACAGCGTCTTCCAAGCTTTGCGCATCTGTGCTGACACTGCGCACCGTATCGGGAGTGCGATTATTTTCCTCTGCTTGCGCCGTCAAAGTCTCTGTACCCATTGCAGGTATTGAATCAGATATTTTTCCGCCTGCCTTGGGGACAATGTCAGTTGATTTTTCAACGCCGGGGCTTGCCAACGTCGTACTTGGTCTTATGCTCACATCCATGTTAGACATATTTATTTCCTTTACTAATTTAATTGGTTATGAGATTTTAATGCGTCCCAAGGGTTGCACGGTGATTTCCGGTGTCAATTCCTGATAGGAAAGCACAGGCGTTTCATAAAATTCTTGTTCAATCATTCTGCGTAAGTAACGGCGAATATCCATGGATACCAATAGAGCACCCTTGGCATTGCCGCTGCCAAGCTCATGGCGTATGCTGTTCATAATTTGTGCGTGTGTTTCCGGCGGCAAAGCAAGGTAGGAACCGGAGGACGTCTGACGTATGGAATCACGCATGATATCTTCCACATCGGGATCCAATATATAGGATGCCAAGACGTTAAGTCCGCCGCAATGCTGATAACTTATTTGCCGTTTCAAGGCTATGCGCACATATTCTGCCAAGAGCACATTGTCCTTTTCCTTTGGCCCCCACTCAATGAGCGACTCAAGGATGCGGCGCAAATTGCGAATGGATACATGCTCTTGCACAAGACGCTGAAAGATATCCGCCACCCTTTGCACCGGCATAATGCGCTGCGTTTCACGAGCCAGTTCAGCAAAGCGATTTTCCATATTTGTCAGCAGATAGCGTGTTTCCTGCATACCGATAAATTCCGAGGCATGGCGTTTGAGTATATACGAAAGGTGTAAGGTGAGCACTTGCGGCAGCGATAAATAGCTGAGTTGCGCCTTTTGCAACTTGGGTACAGCACTTTCCGGCATCCATAGCGATGGAGTATTTGGCAAGAAATCTTCGCCTGTTTGCACGGAAAAGCCCATCATGCGCAGGGTTTTGGCCTGCTCTCGCACTAAAACCTGATTGTGTAGCAAATAGCCCCGACTGATGGGGACTTCGTGCAATAAAATATTGTAAGAATTCGGTGCCAACTGGTCACTAAAACGCACGTTGATACCGGGAAAAGGAACGCCCATTTCATAATAAAGGGCATGGCGCACACGAATAACTTCATCATTCAAGTCTTTTACCGACAGGCTGCGCTGTACGCTTTCGTGGATATCCACCAATAGAGGAATGGTGATGGAAAATTGCTCCTTGGCACTGACCGGTGCGGCACTCTTGGGAGCGGCGCTGGCTGTCATGAGCTGTTCGAGACGTTCGTCGTCGGAAGGTTCATCGAGAACTTCTTCTTTTTGATTACGCATGAGCGTAAAGCCCACCAGCATGACCACTGCGCCAAGCACCCAAAATTGGATTTTCGGAAAGCCCGGAATAAGCGAAAATATAAAAACAAGCACGCCGGCAATGAGCAGAGCCTTGGGCTGTGCGAAGAATTGCTTACCGATTTCACCGCCAAGGGGCTGTGTGTCATCCTTGGCAACTCGTGTCACCACAATGCCTGCCGTTATGGAAATGAGCATGGAAGGTATTTGTGACACAAGTCCGTCACCAATGGTAAGTATACCATATAATTGTATGGCCTCACCTGCTGTTTGTCCATTTTGCATAATGCCAATGCTGATGCCGCCCAAAATATTGATGGCGGATACAATAAGTCCGGCTATGGCATCGCCCTTCACAAACTTCATGGCTCCGTCCATGGCACCAAAGAGCTGGCTTTCTTGCGTTACCAGATCACGCCTTTTTTTGGCCTCGTCCATATCAATATTACCGGCACGCATATCGGCGTCAATGCTCATTTGTTTACCCGGCATGGCGTCAAGGGTAAAACGTGCGCCAACTTCTGCCACTCGCTCCGAACCCTTGGCAACCACCAAGAATTGCACAATGGTTAAAATAAGAAAGATGACCGCCCCCACAATAAAATTGCCGCCGACCACAAAATTACCGAATGTTTCAATGATGGCGCCGGCATCGGCTTCCAATAAGATAAGGCGTGTGGTGCTCACATTGAGTGCCAAACGAAAGAGCGTTGTAAATAAGAGCATGGCCGGAAATACCGAGAAAGACAGTGCCGAAGGGATGTATGTTGACAGCATCAGCATAATGAGTGCCATGGACAAATTGAGCGCAATAAGCGTATCCACCAGCGGCGTTGGCAGGGGCATGATCATGATGCTGATCACGGCCATGAGTAAGACTGCTAAAATTATATCACCGAAATCGGTAAGGCGCATGATACCGGCACGCACAGCCTTCACAGAGCTGTTCATACTATTCCCCTTTCTTATGTTCAACGGCTGTGTTCGTTGCCGAAAAATCTGCGCCCTTGTGCTCTTTTAAGGTAATTGATGCCTCGCTCTCCCTACCAAGCTCCCATAAAGCCGAAGCGTGCAAAAAAGCCGCCATGCGTTTTTCCGGCGAACTCATTTCCAGTTGCAAAAGTTTTTCTGTATAAATAAGAGACTCTTCATTACGGTTAAGACGCTGTAATACTGTGGCATACTGACGCAAAACAAAAACATTCTGCGGCGCAACGGACACCAAAGCTGCCAGCACAGCACAAGCTTTGGCGAATTTTTCTTGCGCCATTAAAGAATAACAAAAAACGAGCAGAGTTTCTAATAAGTCTGAGTGCATGAAATAATCCTTAGCTGAGCCACTGTTCCCGATTTCATACGGCTAAATGAAAGAGCATACTTCATCAGTATATATTGGTTGTTACTCATGTAATTCAATGTATTATGAATATTCTATTCAGTGGGTATTTATGAGGATATGCTTAACACGTCGGTACACCACGAACAAAGCTTGTTTCAGTATACCAAGGACACCCACACAAGGCAAGCATCGAAATGAAAACAAATAATTTTCACTGCACAAGCTCAACATGGATTGCCGCGTCGCTTTGCTCTTCGCAATGACCTGATTTTATAACTGAAGTCAATGCGGGCGAAGCGAAGCAATTCATTTATTTTGTCAATTTTCGGAATTGCGCAGAGGCCTTGAGTTACAATATGGCTTCTAAAGTATATTTTTATACTACCGATATACAACCTAGGATGTGGGGATAGATGCTTACTTTGTATTGTTATGTTTGCTTCAAAGAAAAAAAGTATATATCGGTAAGGGTGGATGTTAAATGGTTGTGTAAAAAACAGTGAGGTTGTTATGAAGTTTAAGTTGCTGGGAAAAATGTTGCTTTATTTTTTGGTGCCAATTATTATTGGTTTTGCCGCTTTGGGTATTCTTACAAGTACTATGTCGACAAATTCTCTCGTTAAAATGGCAGACGAACAGTTACTGGACTTGGCAAAAAAACAAGCAAATGAACTCGACTATGTATTAAAATATCTCACAAACATCGCAAAAACTGTAAGTGAATTGTCAAATATAAGGACAACAGCCACTTTAGCCGACTCAGAAAAATCCAATGAAATAAACTCTTCTGAGTTTAAAGATATACAAAATTTTGTTAACCAGTTTTATGCTCGATTAATTTCGGATTTTAGCGATATTTCTGCCATATTTCTCACAGATAAAAATGGTGCGATTATTTCCTCCTCCGATCGACAAAAATTAGGAAATGTTCTTGATTACGCAAGTATTCGAACAGTTCTTTCTTCAGGAAAAAATATAATGGAAGTTGCTGAATCTTCCACAGCAAAGCACATGGACTTTAGAATAATGTTTCCTGTATATGAAACCGGTAGCCGTGAAATTGCCGGAGCGGTAATATTAATTGTTGATTTGCAAGAATTGGCAAAAAAAACCACGAGTACCGTGGATCTATTTCCCTCAACCGATGTTTATTTGGTTGATGAGCGAGGGACTTTGCTCATATCCGCCAAAAGCCCGGAGTATGTCGGCGAGAATTTGGCCTCAGACAATGCTGTAAGCCCGCTCTTGAAGTATAAAACCGGCCGAGCCGACTACGAATGGAAGGGCGTGAAGAAACTTGTTACTTATGCTGAATTACCTTCTTTAGGCTGGGTGCTTGCAATTGGAACGTCTAAGGAAGATTTTTTGACAGACTCGAAGAAAATTGAATGGAATATTCTTGCCGGAAGTTTAGTTACTTTATTTGTGATTGCTGTTATTATTTTCTTGGTAGTGAAAAACATTGCGTATATAGCCGGAGTAATGTCTGTTTTTGCTCAAAGAGTTGCCGCAGGTCAATTTGAAATGAGTGATGAGCATTTTAAAGCGTATCATGCTTTTCTAAGGCGCAAAGATGAATTTTCTATGTTGGCAGAAAACCTAGCTCTCATGTCCGAAAGTTTAAAGAAAATGATTGCTGAGTCCAACGAAAAAACTATACAAGCTGAAGAATCCATGGCTAAAGCACAAGAGGCAGCACTAATAGCTAAAGAAGCCACTGAAGAAGCAAAGCAGGCAAGGCGACAAGGCTTGCTTGAGGCCGCTAATCAGCTTGAGGGAATTGTGAATAATATTGCTTCTGCTTCCGAACAATTATCTGCTCAAATTGAAACCTCAACCAGAGGCTCAGAGCAACAATCAACTCGCATGGCTGAAACAGCTGTGGCAATGGACGAAATGAATAATACCGTTTTAGAAGTTGCAAAAAATTCAAATGAATCTTCGGAACTTGCTGATAGTACAAGACAAAGAGCAAATGAAGGGTCTGAAATTACTAAAAGCTGTGAACTTTCCATGAATCAAGTTAAAGGACAATCGTTAAAGTTGCGTGCAGATATGAATGGCCTTGCTGATCAAGCAAATTCTATTGGTACGATTATGGGTGTTATTTCAGATATAGCCGACCAAACAAACTTGCTTGCCCTGAATGCTGCAATAGAAGCCGCCAGGGCAGGTGAAGCCGGCCGTGGCTTTGCTGTGGTTGCCGATGAAGTTAGAAAGCTCGCCGAAAAAACCATATCATCCACTACCGACGTAGCAAATGCAATTAATGCCATTCAACAAAGCACGGAACTTAATGTAAAACAAGTTGATGCAGCTGTAGTTGCCATTGAAGAGGCAGCAGAGCTCACAATACAAAGTGGAAAAGCCTTGCAAGGCATTGTTCAAATGGCAGAAAGAAATTCTGACGGTATAAGAGCGATAGCCACGGCAAGTGAAGAGCAATCGGCAACGTCCAATGAAATTTCTCAGTCAATTTCCATGGTGAATAGTATTGCCAGTGAAACGGCAAATGCAATGGCCGAAGCTTCTTCTGCTGTGAGTTCCTTAACTGAACAAACATATCAATTAACAAAACTTATTGAAGACTTAAAAAACAGCTAGCCGGACACTAGTAGATATGCTTTATTGGGAAACACTGATTTAATCAAAAAACATGGATTGCTTCACTCGCAATGGCTTGATTTTATAACAAAAGTCATTGCGAGCGCAGCGAAGCAATCCATGTATTTTGTCAATTTCAGGAATTGCGCAGAGATCTCATTTATATAAAACATAGCGATGAACAAAAAGGAGGTTTTTATGGGATTGTTTAACTTTTTGGGCAGTAAGAAAGCAAAGTTCGCTCTCATTCTTGCAGCGTTACTCATGATTACCGCACCTTTAGCAGGCTGCGGCGGTTGCTCGTCCACTCAGAAGGTCGACAAAGATGATAATAACGATGACGATGATGATAGTAATCGTAAAAAAAGTTCTTCTTATTCGAATGATTCATATAAGTCTTCGACACAACCAGCATACAAATCTTCGACAAAGCCGGCATCGAAGTCGACATCGAAACCGGCATATAAATCTTCGACAAAACCGACATCAAATTCGTCCTCGAAGTCAACATACAAGCCTGCAACTAGTTCAGGGTCGAAATCTCTGTCAAAACCTGCGACTAGTCCGGTATCGAAGCCTTCGTCCAATTCATTGGCGAAACCTGCTACTGGTTCAGGGTCGAAATCATTAACGAAACCTGCGACTAGTCCGGTATCGAAGCCTTCGTCCAATTCATTGGCGAAACCTGCGACTGGTTCAGGATCGAAATCACTGTCGAAGCCATCATCAACGGGGAAGTGATGACCTAAGCTGAAAAACGTTGCAGCACTGTAATCGAGTGTGAGATCTTAAAATGAGCAGCCTGTGGAAATTTATGTTTTCATGGGCTGTTCATTTTGACAGGCAATATAATATTTGATCCAGTACAAAAAAAGTTGATGTCATATCATAATTTTTTACAGCAGTTTGTATACCCTCCACTTGCACCTTGGCTTGTGCTTCAAGCACACCGGAGTCCCTTAGTTTTTCAAAATATTCTAAAGTATCAAAGGTAGTATAGCTCATGGTTTTACCCTCAGCTTAAAAATCAGCCTTTTTGTGATACAGAAATCACTTGACAAGTTCCTGCTCATACAGTTTGTACGTCTTTCCCCACGTGATTCTGAGTGTATTAATAGTAACTATTAGAGTAACTGCTGTAACTTTTTCCTTTTGTGCGCTTTTGGCGTCTTCATCTTTTTCCTTGTGAGCAGAAAAAATCTTACAAGCCGCTCAAAATCGCACAAAAACCAGCAGCCCGTACCTTTTGAAAATCTGCTGTCGCAGATTGTCAAAAGCCCGGCCTACGGCAAAATAATTCAGTTTTAGCGCAAGGTGTAGTAAAATCAACCTTTATACTTATAATCTCTTTGAAAATATTAAACCTTAATGGTAACTATTAACACATTCGGAATCACGTACGTCTTTCCCTACAGTAATCAAATAAACATACATAAGACCTCTGCACAATTATTTTCTTATATAGCTTTATGTGCTAAATATGATTT
>CAYJHK010000043.1:8070-11262 GCA_964369515.1 uncultured Desulfovibrionaceae bacterium | reverse complement strand
CAGCAAGTGCCGGCCAATTTTCAACACAAGCATTGAGCTCTTTTTCACGACGCAAGCGCTGCCCTTGCAAAAAATCAGCGGAGGTAATTTCTTTATTTTCGCTGAGCTTATTACCCTCAAGGCTAAAATCCCAAAATTCATTCCAAGTGAGTGGGCGGATGTGGACTACACGGTCGCTCATAAGTTGTTTTTCTATAAATTGCATTTTTTGCTCTCCTTTTTGAATTCGCCATAATTTTGATTTAAGCACATGAATTACTTATTAGTAGTAAATGTATGGACAAGTGTTTTTTAACGCCTTAAAACGCTTGCGAATTGTTTTTAAAATTAAAGGGTTACATAAATTAACGGGTTAAGCCTTGAGAAAGTAAATGTTGAAATAAAATACTTAATTATTTTAATGAATTAGTTCAACCACTGCGCCTATAGTTCGCTCAAAAAGTGCCAGATACAAGGAAGGCGAAGTTTTTTGCGAAGGGAGTGACGCCTAGGCGCACGATATCCGTAAGGTTCGTTCCTCACCTAACGGCTACAAGCCCTTCGGGTCGGACTCTTCCGGTACTCGACCGCAGCAAAAAACAAGCCTGACGCCGTAGATGGTGCTTTTTCAGCGGACTATTAAGCATAGGAAACCACACGATTAACTAGCGTATACGTCACAGCCGCATCCCCTTGATCCACAAATGAGGTCACGGTGATTTCCTGCGTTAAGCCCGTCTTGCCGGATATCTGCACGCCGGAAGCATTGAGCTCGCTTTCAGAAAAGTTCACCCTAAACTCTTCGCCCTGCGAGCCGGAGCAAGACAAAGCAAAGGGAACGGTGGTGGCATTTTGCGCAAGATTTGTATACTCGTCATGCTCCAAAAAAGCCGTAAGCGTGGCCGTGCACACCGGATCGCCCTCCGGCTGACGAGTACGTTTGCCCATATCCCCCACAGCCATTCCGGCCTCAATGCCAAATTGCATATCCACGCTGCCGCTTTGAATATCGCCCACACGCTCGCCATCAATCCACAAAGCAAATTCCTTATCCATAAAGGGCAAGGCCGGCAGCAAATCCGGTTCCGTACTTTTAACGGGAGCTGGCTTGTACTCACCGGAACCCACGCTAAAATCAATGTCAAAGCTCACTTCATCGCCGCCGCCAAAGGAAAAAGCAATGCCGTTTACCTTGCAAAAAGAAAAGAGCACATAAGGATTTTCGGCAGCACCGGAATCAAAATCCAGATATTTTTCAATGCTCACCGTGGGTTGCTTCATGGGCAGCTTAAATTCATGCTTGTAAAAAGCCTCACTTGTGCGCCCTCGTTTGGCGGTGGCCATAGCAAGAGTTTCGGCTTTGTAAAAAGATTTAATAACAATTTTGGTATTTTCCGTACCATATTCCACACGGTACGTACCGTCATAATTGGTTGTACCCTCCACCGTGATGACGGTATCCTGTACAAAGGCATTGCCCATGCACGGCAAACCCACATAACCGTCACCTTCATCAGTCACAGCTCCGTCAAGCTCAATGTCCGTTTCCATGGTCGTCACCGGTGCGCCGCACAAAGCCCTGAGCACATGCCCCAGAAGGGGAGCGTAGGACGCAAGCTTCACACCGCCGCTGTATTCCGGATTGCCTTCAAAAGGCTTACCGGCACCACGCTTGCCGGAAATGATGGCGGAATTTTGCTTGCTGGGACTTACGGACGTGGTTTCCGACAGCATGGATAAAACAACGCCGTCATCACTCTCGTCAATAATTCCCGGTGCCGTTTCTCGGTACATGGCAAGCCGACAATTACCGCCGGTAACTTGATTAAATAATGACATTATATTCTCCTTCTACCGATGGCGGTAGACATAGTTAAAGTAAGCGCAATATTACAATAAATAAGCGGAAAGGATTCTTGGTCATATTCGCACTCAAAGTCAGTGAAATTCAAGCCGGTGAGGCTATCCGCCGCCTTTTCCACACCGCTGATCAGAGCAGGGACGGCTAAAGTGGAGAGAAATTCCAGCCCTTGCATGTGCTGCACAAGATCCATATTTATTTTATCATCAACCACGCCAAGCAAAACGCCTACGCCGTAAGTGCTTAATCCCTTATCTTGCACTTTTTCGCTTTGCGGTAAAATCACCATAAATGGCGCAATTTTCTTCCAATCCTGACGCAAGCGATCAAATCCCACTTCCACAGCCCAGCTTTTGCCGTAGTAATGCTGCGCAAAATCTTCGAAGGATCCATTTTTTTGCATATTCGTAGCAAGCAACTGACAAATATAAAAAGCACTCGTGTACTGCATCATCCCATACGCTCCAAAATTCGCCTGACTTCATGTTGCAAACGTGCGCTAAAAGTACTGTCGGCCTGCTCAAAAAGCCGACTCTGTGCCTCATCATTTAAAAGAGCCTGCACCGGCGATGGTCCAAAAAGCGGTTTGATGGCATCTTTTCTCTTGCCAAAACGATAGTATAGGCCACGTGTTCTTTCATTGTGCACCCAAAAAGGCTTTTGACCGTCGGGGCCAAATTTCACCTTGCGCTGTCCAGCCCTTTTTATTTTCGTAGATACACCGGCCTCCGGCTTGCGCTTGCGAGGGTCTACCCCCCTCCAATCCGGTTTTTTCCTAGGATTTGGTAAAAATCTGTGTAAGGGCACACCCTTTGCACCGGCAAAGGTTATTTGCCCCTCATTGTCAGTAGCTTTTGCATTTTTAACAACAATCCTTTTGGTGAGTTCACGAGTGGGCGCAGTATATGTTTCCCTCGCAATGCGTGCCCCAAGCGCACGCACAGATTGCAAAGTTCGGTTAATAGCCCTAGCGGAAGCCTTCCTCATTTCCTGTGGCAAAAGATTAAAACGAGCAGAAATTTCTTGAACTTCCGCCAAACCGGATACCTGTACACGCAAGCCTTGGTCATCTACAACCCTCACACTCATTACATCACCATAAGTTCCAGCATCATCACACCATTATTATCAACACATTTATTCACCGCCCATGTTTCGCCTTTCCATAAAACAGTAACGCCATTGCTCACATTTTCCGGCAAATCCGCCGTGGGCACATGGATTTTTTCATGTCTTACGCCAAGTTCCGGCGCAAAGTTATGCGTGTAGGCAGTTTCGGTATCTTCCCTAAGCACAGGTACTTTCACCGTTAAATACGTCCCGTCATCTTGTGCAAAACCAAGCTCTTGCTC
>CAYJHK010000043.1:0-7970 GCA_964369515.1 uncultured Desulfovibrionaceae bacterium | reverse complement strand
GTACTTTCACCGTTAAATACGTCCCGTCATCTTGTGCAAAACCAAGCTCTTGCTCCTCTGCAAATTCGTCCACATTGAAGAAAATGGCGGCATCGGCTTGGAGTTGTTCTTTGAAAGACATATTTTTAGGCCGCCGTTAGTTCGACTAATGCTTCCGGAAAATTGCAGAGCATCAGCGGATTACTTTGTCCCTCAACATAGTACCCACGGTCATTATCCAGCGTTTGCATTTGTGCGTAATACGCTTTGCCGTAAGTATTGGCTGCACTCATCCAGTTAGCCGGCGCCATGTATTCTGTAAAGATACCGGAACCTACAGGGTAAACATGCGCTTTCTCAGTCTCCACCAGCGTCAAGCCGCCCACGGCTTCGGAAGCTTCATAAAAAGTGACTCCGCCATAGGTAAAGCCACGCTTGCGATAGTCATTATCGCCAAAGCTTGCTAAATTGGCCGCCCACAAACGATAGGCCTCACGCACCAACTGATTGCCAGTGAGCTTGTCGTAAAAATTGGCGCCGACGATAGCTTCAATGCGCTGATAAGGTACACCGCCCATGCCGGCCTCCACGCTACGCTTAGCTTTCATAATGCCGGCAAGAATGGGATCTTCATTAACTTTAAGCGTTGTGGGAAAAGTTAAAGTTTGCGCAACCTTGGTAGCTCCAAAAAGGTCATATAAGTCAATGATTTCGGTACTACCATCAGCATCCATAACCACGCCTTTAACGGCTCCAAGCCGGTGAATTTCTTTGGTCATGGCAATATTATTCTTGATAAGCATAAGCTTATCGTTAACAGCCGTAACCATGGGCAAGGGTTCATTGCTGCCAAAGGCACGCACGTCTTGCACATCTTCGGGACGGATATTGTCCGATTGCGGCAAGTGCGCCGTCTCTATTGTTTTGAGGGTGCGCTTATCGCCCTTACCGGCTAGACTTTGCGCCGGCGCAGAGCGGTCTTGAGTTTCCACCAAGGTGATCCGGCCTTTTTTAATATCCAAGGCTACGCTGGTAGTACGCACGGCTTTTTGAGTAAAAAGTTTTGTCAAGCGCATGGGCATAAGCGGCAATTTATTGATGGCATCGGTCATTTCAACCACGTCAAAGGGAGCGGAATTGTACATCGACATAATTAAATTTCCTTATTTTGCGATAATTGTTACAGTTTTCAAAGAGGCCACAGCTTTTTGCTTATTGGCATCGGTCATGCCGCTTTTCCATGCCAAGAGTGACGCATTCAAGACCACGCCACGCACAAAAACAAGGCCTTCGGTTCTGCCTTTCAGCACATTATGCATAAGCACGGCGGCGGCTGTTTCACCTTCAGCGGCGGCAAATTCGGAATACGAACCGTCGGTATTGGCTTTGAGCACAGAACCCATGGGCAAATCTGCCGTCACGCCTGAAAGCGTCACTTCTTCACGGCTGTACGTACGGTCAATTTCATAAATCAATAAATCCGATAAGCTTGCGCCCTTGTCTTCGCTGGTATATTTCAAAGCCATAACTTATATTGTCTCCTTTTGAGCACGATTTTCGGCATCAGAAACAAGGCTGCTCTTACCTTGCGTCTTGGTCACTTGTTTCGGATCAGCCGTTAGCGGATCCGGCGTGGCGGCTTGTAAGCCACTCAAGATATTTTGCATGGCCGACAGTTCCGGGCTTGCTTCAGTTTTTGCCTCCGCTGGAATTGCCGAATTTTTCACTGCCACCTTCACTGCTAACGTCGGAGCAAGTGCCACAATTTGCTCATTGGAGAGCTTGGCTGCCTTGCATCTTTCAAGCGTTTCGCTGATGGCCTGCATGGCCTCATCCCCGGCGCAAGCCTTCACCACCGCCAGCAAGGCCGTTACTTCCTGCTCTTGCTCCGCCTTAGCTTTGGCGGCGGCATCCTCTGCCGATTTTTGCCTAATTTCTGCCAGCAATTGCGGATGCTGGGCTGCCAATGTTTCAAAATCCATAACTATCTCCTTGCTAAGTATTTGTATTGCTTCATGTACATCTTGCACAATGCTTGTAACCAAACCCAACTGCACGGCTTCATTTCCGATGAAAATCTGCGCCTCACCCCATTCCTCTTCAGGTGCGGAAAGCCCAAGGCCGTTTTTCACGTCCATTTTAAAAACCTCGTGGATGGCGGAAAGATGATTTTGCAAATAAGCCACATCATCCTTGGAAAGTGGCTTTTTGTCTGTGCCCACAGCCTTGTAAGTTCCGGCGGTGATGGGTGTAAATTTTACGCCAAAACCTTCATAATATTTGCTGAAATCCGTATGCATTTGAAGAACGCCCACAGACCCCACCGTTCCCGTTTGCGGGCAAAATATTTTTCCCGTGGCAGCTGCTAACCAAAAAGCGGCGGAAGCACAAAGCCCGTCCACATATGCTGCTATGGGCTTGGGAGAGCTTGCAATAAAATCGGCTAATTCCTTAGTGCCATGCACCACGCCGCCGGGGCAGTTGAACACCAGCAAAATACTTTTCACCATATTATCCGCATAGGCTGCCATGAGGCTGTTCCGAATGCTGTCTTGCCCCATGCTCAAACGTTTTCCAGACCAAGAAACAAGGTCACTGCGAGTGATGGGGAGGTTCACGGAAATGAGCGCAACGCCTGCATGTACGCTGTATCCGCATTCCTCCCCATGCGCTGCCGACATGCAGAGAGCTTCAGACAGGGGAGAGGTAGCCTTGTCTTCATCCTTCATGAAAAGCGTGCGCAAAACGCTTTCAGCCATGGCAGCCGGCAAAGCCCAAAAATTATGCATCGTCCTCTCCGTTGTTGTCTTGTTCGTCTTGTTCGTCCTGTTCGTCCTGTTCGTCCTGCTCGTCTTGTTCGTCCTGCTCGTCTTGCTCGGCATCGGCATCGTCACCAGCTTGACTTTCGGCTACAGCAACAGGCGTTTCAGCTGTTAATTCTTTTAAAGCCTGCATACGCTCGGCTTCATCAAGCATAATTTCTAAGCCTTCATCAAAATCAGAACCACGCTCTTTCCATGCTTCGGAACGAGTCAACAAATGATTGTCCAAAGCCAAAACCGTAGCCGTAGTTTCCTTCACCGGGTCCACAAAGCCACGAGCGGGTCCGACCCAAGTTGTGGCGCACCAAAGCCTACGAGCTTCATAAAAGCCCGGCGCATTCTTGGGCAGTACCAAAAACCCACGCAAATACGCCTCTTCCATGACCATTTCATAAATGCGCTGGCAGTACAGACGGGCAAACCATTTGCGATAATACAAATACATTTTCCAAGCTTCGTTGAGGGCAGCACGAGCGCTGGAGTAATTGGTCTTGCTGAAATCCTTGGATAAAGATTCGTAAGGAATACCAAGGCTGGCAGACATGGCACGCATGATTATTTCCACAAAACCTATGAAATTTTGTGATGGACGCTTGCTTTCTAGAATTTGCGGCTTTTCTCCGGGCGCACCGTAGAGCATGGTGCCGGCGCTGATGGGCTGATAGGCTTCTTGTTCCGGGTTGTGATTTTCGCTCACCGTTCCTATTCCCATGGGCGACGCCGGCGGATGTTCTTGTGCAAAAAATACGGGGAAGGCTGCCGCTATGACTTGGGCGTAGAGTTCATAATCAAGAGCGTCGGTTAAATGCCGGAACAAGCGAATGCCCGTGGCCAGCGGCGATACTCCTCGGATTTGTTCGTCATTTTCGTGCCTGAAAAGATGAAAAATGCCCGGACGATGTCCCACTTTTGCCGGAATGTAAGCGCAATCGTAAGACGTTGGCGCCGAAGCAGCTGCGGTTAAGAGGCTGTCGCCGCCAACATCCACATCTTGGGGGAGTGCAATATAATAACCTTGCGGCACGCCATAACGAGATAGGTGTACGCCGTCATGAAAACGTGTGTCGGCAAGGTAATCGGAAGGAGTCAGTAAGCGTTGCGGCGCAAGATTTTGAATGCACAGAGAAAATAAACGCCCTTGCTTTATGCGTTCGGATTCGGAAAGCATAACGGGTACATGCAACATTTCGCCAACTTTGAGCATGGTACGCAAGCCCAAGTGCTGCAAATCATCAAATTGCAAATTAAGACCTCTGCGCAATTCATTGCGCAAGGTCTTTGGAGCGTTGACGTTAGTCAATGCGACCGAAAATCAAGAATAGGCGGAGCTTTGCTTCGCCGTTAAGTGATTGATTTTCGTGCCTTTACCTCTGCACTCTCTTTTTTTATATACAGAGACAAAATCATATTTAGCACATAAAGCTATATAAGAAAATAATTGTGCAGAGGTCTTAAATTGTCCGATAAATGCGCTTCCCGTGTCCACTGCTGCCATATCCATTCCATGGAGCGGGCAAGCTCACGGGCGACATTTTTATCAATGCCGAGCATTTTTGTCACCGGCTGCGCTTGCGGAATGAGTCCGGTGCCGACAGCGTTGTCCACGATGGCAGAAATACCGGAACTTGCTGCCCAGTCGTTGGACACCAAATCTTCGGTGCGCCGCTGCATGACAATGCGCTCTTGCTGTTCGCCAAAACGTCCGTGCGTCTGTGGTCCGTGCCAACCGGCAAGGGAGCCACGAAAAGCCCCGGCATCACGGCTTGGCTGGGAAACTCGCTTGCCCACAGAGATTTTTTTTCAGCTTCTCATGCGCATCATCGTATCACCAAAGCCTTACGGATTTGCATGGAGGATCCGCTTTCAAGCGCACGCAGCTCACGCCCAAGATAATCAATCTGCGCGCGGATTTCCGATAGGTCTTGACGTGTGAGCGAGCGTCCGCCGATGCTGTACGATTTCCCGGTGGCTGCGGCTTTGTACGCTGCTTTCCAGTCGGTGAGTAATGAGTGGAGTTCTTCCTTTGTCCAAATGTTCATACCCTCGCTATTAACACAAAAATAATTGCGTGTCGTGGAATGTGCGGAATGTGCGGAATGAAATTTAACTTTTTTTTCTTGCAGAAAACTAAAGATGCTTATAAAAGTGTCTTGGGCAGTCCTCCGAGTTTCATTATAAGGAGGTGTCCTATGGAACATCTCTTGCTTGACTTGCTCGTGGCTATTGTTGCGGGCGTCGTTGTGGCATTGATCGTTAAACGTATAAACCGTTAAAACGTTTCAAGCCCGGCAGGACTGGACTCCATACCGGGCTTGAAACTTGTATCTTACATACAGGGGGATTGCCCCTAGGGTGGGGAATGTATCTGCATTTCCTGCCCTTCAGTTTTTAAATAAGGCTTATCTTTGCTCTTGGCAAGATTTTTTTTATTTTATCTCATCCACAAAACGCATGGCCAATCCATTTTTTTGATAATGAGCTACCAATATGGCACGACCTAAAACTTCTACAACGTTAGGCACTACTGCATTGCCTAACGCTCTAATTCTGTCCAGCCGATAGGGAAGCCCATTAACCACTCGACCCACTCCGGGTTCAGCTGCCCACTGCATCCACTTGTCTTCAAAGATAGTGCCACAGCCGTAGGCAAATCCGCCCCTGCGTATGATCCTTTTCTTTTTAGTCGTGCATAGTCCGGGCTTGCTTGAGTAGTCGGAGTAGGCCAAAATCCTCTCTCTATCTGCTTTACCTGCATCTGCAACGTCACTTGCCTTCTCTTGCCATTTGGCATAAGACCCGATGGTTCCATTTTGGGACTGTATGTCCCTCCGGTACCGGTTGTTGGTGTGCGCCAAAATCCATACCCTTTCTCTTTTGTGCGGGGCATCGACACCGCAAGCTGGAATAGATAATGCTTGGGTGCTATATCCTTGGCTTTCCAAGTCAGAAAGCACCGTGTTGAGCCCCAACTTGATGTGCCCAGTAACATTTTCAAACAAGCACCAAGTTGGTTTGATATAGGATATAATCTTGCTAAAGTATGGCCAGAGATGGCGGTCATCTTTCTCGCCCTGTCGCTTCTCGGCAAAGGAAAAAGGCTGGCATGGGTATCCTCCGCAAATAAGGTCAACTGACGGTAGCTCGCTAATGCATAATTCTTTGATGTTTGACCATTTAGGCACCGCTGGCCAGTGTTTTGTAAGTATTCTTTTGCAATAGTCATTTATTTCCACCTGTCCTTTACAAGTCATACCTGCACGTTCTAAGCCAATGAAAATCCGCCAATGCCAGCGCATAAATCTAAAAAAGTCATTAGCATCTCTGTTTTATAAATCATATTTTCATTGGCAAGATTTTTTCCTAATATAAGCCAAGCACTCCTCATGACTATACCACTTAAAACGAGTTCCTACTCCATATGCCTTGATTTGTCCCTCATCAACCAACTTGAAAAATGTGGTTTTTTTGCACCCCAAAACCGTACACGCCTGCTGCCAGTTTAATCTGTCCCTCAAATCCATGTCCTACCTCCCAATGCTTTGCAAATGTTGATTTCTCTGTCCTTTCCTCTGTCCCTTCCCCAGTCCCGTACTCTTTTTTGATTTATTATTGTTACTTTCGCCGCTGGGGAGCGGTATGTGGCGCACGTTAAGAATATACGCTAGAGCCAGCGCCATAACTTCGCAGTCCCAAGCGTGGTTGGCTTTGCCTTGCGGATTAAGCCAAGCCATTTTTTCATCGTCCCACACCTCAACGCACATTTCTTTAGCGTAAGCGGAAAGCTCGCCTTGTTCGTTACTGTGCAAATGAAATGCGCCCGGATCATCGGGAGCGATGGAGAGCTTGCGGCTTAAGTCCGACTTGAAAAATGTAGTATCGCAACGCCATAAATTCAAACCGCCTTCGATTTTAACCTTTCTGCCCTGCGTATCCGGAAAATATTCTTGCAATGACATATTATAAGGCTGCGAGAGCGAACGCACCCCCTGCCAAGGAAAGACACGCCCACGATTTTTAATTGCCCAAGAATACACCGCTTTCGTGCGTAAACCCATGGCGTCAATCATGCAGTGAGCCACTCGGTATTCGGCGCCGCTTGCGTCACGGTAAACGCTCTTCCATAAAAGCTCATCAAGGGCAGAAAATGACGGTACCATCCCCGCTTGCACAAGCCAGCTTTCCTCATGGTCACCATAACCAAAAGCCCTGATAACATAACGAAAATAGCCTTTTTGTTCGTTGGCGCCTTGCGTATCCACGCCGGCAAGCAGGCAGGCCACACGAGGTTTACCATCTATCGAGCCGGGGATTATGCCACGGGGGCGATCGTCGCAAAGGGTTAAAATGGCATCTTCATCACGATGGCTGTATTCTTGGTACCAAGGTTCGGCTTTATATTGATTTTGTAAATTCTTAAGGTCATCAATTTTACCGCTTTCTTTATATTTTAAGGCAGCAGCCGCAACTTCCGAAAGACTGACAAAATAAGAAATCCACGCCGGAATGTGAAAACCAACTTTTACGGTCTTATGCACATTCAAATGTGCACTTAATTCAAGTCCACTTATTCTCTCAAGCCACTCCCCACACCGTACAGCCCGATCACGGTCGGCATCATCCCACACCGCACCGCAATTCTTGCAAGGATAAAAAGCCTGTCGCTTGGTAAGCACATCTTCACTCTTGGGTTCTTGGTCGCTGTCCTTATTTGGCCAGCTGATATTTTCAAAAAGCATGAGTTGTAAAGTGTTGCAATGGGGGCAGCGGACGTAATAATCAAAACGTGCGCCGGCTTCCACATTAAACGCCGTCCAAATGGCACCGTCTTCGGTAGTAGGTGTGGAAATCTTAAGGAAACGCTGATTTAATCTTAATAAAAATGTAATTTTATACACAAAAAACTTGACTTTTCTTTTGTTTTTAGATATAAACATTTGAAATGATGGAGGATGTATGAGTAAGCTAACTTTTGCAGATTTTGAGTATGGATTACGCAAGCGCACAACCAAGCGAGATGTTTTTTTGCGCACCATGGATGAGGTTATTCCTTGGGGTGAGTGGATTAATTTTATTAAACCATTTTATTATAAAGGAAAACGTGGTCGCCCACCCATGGGGATTGAGGTCATGTTGCGTATGTATTTGCTGCAGTGCTGGTTCAATTTATCC
>CAYJHK010000042.1:0-11315 GCA_964369515.1 uncultured Desulfovibrionaceae bacterium | reverse complement strand
AGAATTACATATAAACCCCCATGAAGCTTTTTTCGAAGAAAAAAGCGGAAAGCGCGTTTTGAGGGGGGTGTGGGGGGAACTTTTTGGCGCAAGCAAAAGTTCCCCCCACAAAAAATATCGCAAACTAGTGTCTACTCCATCACCTTACCTTCTGTGTCCATTTTTGATTTCTCATTAAAACTGCGTGCCAACCTCCCCATCCAAGTGCGCACTTGATCAAGGTCATCTTGATGAATTTTTTCTGAGCTGTTCAGCAAATGTTGCAAAACCGAAACTTCTTCACGCAATAAAGTATTTTCTTCCTTGGCGGTTCGTGCCGCATCTTCTAATCTTTGCATGTCTTCTTTTTGCGTTGCCAAAACCGAAAGCGAGGCGGCAATACTCTGCATGGCACTGGTCTGCTTTTCCAAAAGCTGGAGAACTTGCTGCGAGCCTTGCGTATTATAGTTGGTGTCCACATCACTATGCTTGGATTTTCCGCTCACTTCAACATAGGAACTATGTGCAACGATTTCTTTGCCCACAACTTCACTCACACTGCCGGCAGAGCTTCTCGCATAATTTTCTGCACTATTTTCAACGCTTACATCCATAACTCGTGGAAAACGGGCGCACAGTTCCTCTTCAACCATACTCGCCGTCTTGCCCTGCTTCATGTATTCAATAATACTTGCAATAAGCTCAAGAGACTTCTCTCCATACCGCTTGCGCCTGCCTTCACCATGGATGGGCAGAAAAGAAGCAAACCTTTTACAATAATATCTGGCTGTTGACTCAGGAAGGGAAAAATGCCGAGCAATTTCCGTAATACTAAATGTTTTATCCATACATACTCCATCATTGACAAAATTGCGTATACTTCTTTTAAACAACAATATCGCAATGCGTTCCAAAAAGCAATATGTTTTCCTCAAAGCATACCTTCATAAACATTCACCATATAAATCACATATAATATAATGAAATAAAAGAAAAACAATGATGATTGTTCTGTGCAAAAAATATGTATTTCAGCCTATGACAGTAAAATTTTTCCCGAAAATTTCACAAATTCAATGAAAAGAAGCAATAACCTGACGCAAACAAGAAAAAGAGCTGCCACGCAGAAACCATTTCCACATAACAGCTCAAGGAAGGAATTATACAAATTTTACTCAATAAACTACTTAGCTTACAACACGCCGTACGGAGCGTAAACGTGGCTTCCAGTATTTGTTAATCTCCTCAATGCGTACCTTTGCACCCGTGCGAGGACTATGGATAAACTTATTATTACCCACATAGATACCGGTATGCAAACCGGTTCGTGCCCTGCTTGACCTAAAAACCAAAATGTCGCCGGGACGTGCTTGCGATTTCTTCACCCGCTTACCTGTTTTTGCTTGAGCAGTGGTAACCCGTGGAACCTTGACCCCATTGACCTTGTACGCCCACTGAATCAGCCCCGAACAGTCAAAACCGGTTTTGGGCGACTCACCACCGCTGCGATAATATTTGCCCAGCTGCGTTCGTGCTGTTGCAACAATTTCAGTCCCCTTAGCATCAGAAAATTGCGCTTTCGGCTTTTTCCCGGCACACCCAAGCATGGATAAAGAAAGCAAAATGACCAAAAAAAGTAATACGTTAATTTTTCTAGAGTTTTTCATATTAACCTCTCAAGTAAAAGTCTAGAGTTTTTTTAGAAAAATTGTAAACATATTAATGGTTTACATGCAATATCTCTAACATTGCCCATTAATAATAGCAAGCCTTAATTCCGGATTTTTTTATTTTTTTCGTTGTCAAGTTATTCAAAAATCCATACATTACAAAAAATGCTTTCAATAATTTGTGAATCATTGCCACATAATTCAGTAAAGCCTTAAAATTACACAATTTAACCGAAAGATATAATGTGTAAAACTCCGTAACCCCTTGCACAACAGCAAACTTAATTTATTTTTACCCATATATTCACTTGACAAAAGTCAAAAAGTAAGGCACATACCACTTTCCCTTTTGGAGGTTTTTTATCATGTATGCAATAGTTGAAGCTTGTGGGAAGCAATTCCGTGTTGAAGAAGGCTGTAAGATTGTCGTTGATCACCTTAATGCTGAAGTGGGTGAAGCCCTTACTTTAGATAAAGTTCTTATGCTTGGTGGCGAAGACTTCAAAGTTGGCACGCCCTATGTGGAAAATGCTCAGGTCAAGTGCGAAGTGGTAAGCCAAGGCCGCGGTGAAAAAATAATGGTTTTCAAGCGTTGGCGTCGCAATGACTCACGCAAGTTGCGTGGGCATCGCCAAGATTTGACCACACTTAAAGTTGTGGGCATTTCAGCCTAGGTATTTTGGTAAGATTTTTTAGTACGGTATTTTGAGAAATATATCTAAAAAATCTTACATAAAATTTAGTTCTTAGCCGATAAGGAGAATTCTTATGGCACATAAAAAAGCAGGCGGATCATCACGCAACGGACGTGATAGTGAAGGGCAACGACGTGGCGTAAAGCGTTTCAGCGGTCAGAAAGTTTTGGCCGGCAACATTCTTGTTCGCCAATTGGGTACCAAGGTTCATCCCGGTCACAATGTGGGCATGGGGCGTGACTTTACGCTTTTTGCCAAGATTGATGGCGTTGTGAAGTATGAAAAATTTATCCGTAAACGTCGGGTTATGACCAGAGTTCACATCGAATCAGTTTAAAGCCTTTGAGGTGTAACCTCAAGCACATAAACGAAAGACTATGCCGCAAAGGAATTTTTTATAAATTTCCCATGCGGCATAGTGTCGTTTTACACCAAGCATACAGCAAATGCGCTCACAAGTATGTGGTTATGGTAATTATATACTCAAAATACCCTATTGCCACGCTCAGCACCTGTGTACCCTATTAGTTTTTCAAGTAATCACATCTTAGTACCCGATGTGCTCAACCGTTTAAGGGTGGTAATGAGCACATTTTGGTAGAGGACGGAATATTTTTATGAGATTTGTGGATGAAGCTGTCATTACAGTAAAAGCCGGCAAAGGCGGACATGGTTGCATATCCTTTCGCCGCGAAAAATTTGTGCCGCGCGGCGGGCCCGATGGCGGTGACGGCGGCAATGGCGGCAATGTGCTCGTGCGGGCCGATGCACGTTTGTTAAGTTTGTATGATTTCCGCTTAAAACGCAATTATGAAGCGCAAAACGGGCAACCCGGCATGGGAAGTCAATGCCATGGACGTAAGGGCGAAAACCTCGTCCTGCACTTGCCGGAAGGTACGCTCATTTATGAACAAGGGCCTGAGGGTGAGACGCTTGTGGCGGATTTAACCGATACGGAAACGGAATTTGTGCTGGCACATGGCGGCCGTGGCGGAAAGGGCAATGAGCACTTTAAATCTTCCACCATGCGCGCGCCTCGTTTTGCTCAGCCCGGTGAAGTGGGCGAAGAGCGTTCTTTGCGCCTTGAGCTTAAGATATTGGCCGATGCCGGACTTGTGGGTCTTCCCAATGCCGGAAAATCCACATTTATTTCAAAGGTATCGGCAGCTCGTCCGAAAATCGCCGCCTACCCTTTCACAACGCTTATTCCCAATCTTGGCGTCATGATTGATGAATTTGACCCGGGACAACGCATGGTCATAGCCGACATTCCGGGGCTCATTGAAGGTGCGCATACCGGCCTTGGCCTTGGCACTCGCTTTTTGAAGCATGTGGAACGCACACGCTTTATTGTGCATATTTTAAGCGCAGAAGACATAAATTTAGAAGACTTACGAGCGGACGATATGAGCGTCGGCAATCCATTTGCAGGCTTTGATTTAATTAACGCTGAGCTTTCACAATTTGATGCCGCTTTAAGTGAGCGAATGCAGGTGGAAGTTATTAATAAAATTGACTTGCTTGACGACGAAAGCCTCGAATTGCTTAAAGCACGTGCCAAAGCCGAGCAAAGGGACATTTTCTTCATCTCAGCCATGGAGGGAACGGGTATAGCCGAGCTTGTGGCACACTTGTGGAAAATGCGCAGCACACTAGCCCAAAATGCGCCCTTCTTACACTTTAAAACACCGGAAATCGACGAAGAAGATGAATTTCCCGATATTGAAGTTGAATACGTCAGAGAATAATACATACTCTGCTTTGAGACCCTTGCGCAGTTCCTGAAATTGACAAAATACATAGATTGCTTCGCTGCGTTCGCAATGACTTTCGTTATAAAATCAAGTCATTGCGAGGAGCGATACGACGAAGCAATCCATGCCTTTTACAATTGTGCAGAGCTCTTGCTTTTAAATATATTCACCTGGTTTTATGAGAAAACACATGAAGAAACTCCTTTATTTTTTATTATTTCTAGTCATTGGCGCAGCAGCCCTTGGCGTTTATGTCTATTTTGAATTGCAGCACGAGCGTTTTGGTGCAAAGCCAAGCGGTGTACGTCTTGAAAAAATGAAACAATATCCAAACTTTAAAGATGGTGTATTCAGCAATACAGAGCCTGATCCCACCAATTTGGAAAAAGATTCATTCGCTTTACTTATGTACAACATCCACTTCAATAAAGGCGGCGATCGTACCCCCAAGCAACCCATACCTGCACTTAAAACCGATCTCAAGGCACTGGCTAAAGACAGCCCTTTGCAAAATATCCTCGTTCCCCTTGGGCATTCTTCCTACTATATGCAATTAAATGGTATACATATGCTTATTGACCCTGTATTTAGCACCTATGCCGCACCCATTTCCATCTTAAATAAAGCCTTTGAAGGCACAAATGTTTATAGCGTTGACGATATGCCGCCCATAGACTATATTCTCATTTCCCATGACCATTATGATCACCTTGATTATGAGGTGATGAAAGCCATGCGAGGTAAGGTGAAAAAAGTCATTGCTCCCATAGGCGTTGGCGCACATCTTGAGCATTGGGGCTATAAACCTGAAGAAATTTGGGAAGGATATTGGTATGATAGCATAGACCTTGGAAAGGATGTACACGTACATATTTTGCCGGCTCGTCATTACTCAAGCCGCCTTTTTGATAAGAATAGAACCCTGTGGGCTGGCCTTGCCTTTATTACGCCGGACCTGAAAATCGTATATAGCGGCGACACGGGTTACGGTAAGCATTTACCTGAAATCGCAACAAAACTTGGCCCCTTTGACCTAGCAATTTTAGATGTGGGGCAATTTAACCCAAAAGGCTGGCCCCATATTCACCTGCTCCCTGCGCACGCTGCCAAGGCTGCGGAAGAGCTGGGCGCAAAGCGTTTGCTTCCGGCGCATAACAGTAAATTTGCCATCGCCCTGCACCCGTGGAAGGCACCGCTTGATCTGCTGGAAGCCGAAAGTAAGGGAAAAAATTACAAACTCTTAACCCCCATGATTGGCGAAATCATCCGGCTAAATCAGCATGACCAAGTCTTTGATACTTGGTGGAAAAACATACAGTAATACGCTTTTGGCGTTGAAAATCATAGCAAGGGGTTGCCATGGGCTTTTATATTGTAAGTGCCTGTCTTGCCGGCTGTTTTTGCCGATATGACGGAAAAAGCTCCCCTTGCGCCCTTGTCATCAAACTTGTGGCAGAGGGCAGAGCTTTTCCACTCTGTCCTGAAGTGCTGGGTGGACTTACGACTCCACGCGAACCGACGGAAATCTTTCATGGTAAAGTTTTGACAAAACAAGGAAAAAATGTCAGTAAGTATTTTATGCACGGAGCACAACAAGCATTGCGTATGGCACAAAATTTGCGCTGTACTGCGGCCATCCTCAAAACACGCTCCCCATCGTGCGGACGTGACACAGTCTACGACGGCACTTTTTCAAAAAAACTTGTGCAAGGTCAAGGTATTTTTGCAAAATTACTGCATGATGCCGGCTTTATAATTTACACAGAAATTGATTTGCCCATATAATTTTTTAAGAATTAGCCCCCTTGAGGACATTATGCGACCAAGATTTCTTTACAAAGAGTTTTTACTAAAACATCAACAGTATGTAGATATGTTTTGGACATGGGCAGGCTCTTCAGTATGCCTTTTGTGCATAGCCTTGCTTGATTATTTTATTTTTGAATCGCAAAATATAGAATTTCTGCTGGCATCCTTTGGTGCAAGTGTCGTCCTTGTTTTTGGCGCACCTGCAAGCCCCTTGGCGCAACCCCGTAACACCATTGGCGGAAGCTTTATTTCAGCCCTAGCCGGCGTGACTTGCCAATTACTTTTTGGCAGCATTCCCATGCTGGCAATCTGTACCAGCGTTTCCTCAGCCATATTTTTAATGACTATTACCAAAACCTTACACCCTCCCGGCGGCGCAACGGCATTGCTGGCTGTGGTTGGGGATGAACAAGTCAAAAGCCTTGGCTACACCTACGCCCTCACCCCTTGTCTGTTCGGCGCCAGCGTCATTGTACTGTTAGGGTATTTATTTGCTCGCTTTACGGGCAAAAAAACCTATCCGCAAACTTGGTTTTAAATGACTAACCTTGACAACCTGTTAAGGATACGCTGATTAAATGAAGTTTTATACATGCAAATCTATTAAATTGGGGTTGAACCAATGACTTTCATCCTAATCTTTTAAGAACCTCAATTTTTAGTTTATTAAAAACTACAATAATAAAAGCGTTTTGATGGGATGGGGGGAGTTTGAGGGGGTAAGGGGAAGCTTTTGGCCAAAGTTCGTAGTAATCGCAAAAGTTCCCCTTCCCCCCTCAAAAAAATAATTAATCAGTTTTTCCTTAAATAAGCCAAGTGGAACTGTCATATATCTGTTGAAAAATACCCTAAAAAGTGTCATTATTTAGCTGTGCCGTGGAAGGAAAGGATTCATTTAACATAAGCGAAAAAGCACACTTCATTGACAAATAAATATTATTTTTTCTAATATTTCAATTAATTAGAAAAAATCTATTTATCGAATATTTATGAAGATATGCTTAGCAAATACTATGGAGAAGCAAGTGGCTGTTTATTTACAACATTATTTTGATCCGGATATGTACGAGCGCAGGCTGAAACCCACTCCCGGCAATAAGAAAAAGCTCTATAATCTCGGCTATGTACAAAATGTATACGCCGGACAATTGCTTGCAGAATTTTTACCCCTTTCCGCCGTAAAAGACCAAGAAGTACGTTTTGTTTTTGAAACACCAAAGTTTCCTCACAGCGAAAACACCCATGTCGACCCACAAAATCCGCTAAAACTTTTAGCGACGGTTAAGGGCTATGTGGTGTATGAAGACAATAAAATATGTGTTAAACCGGCACTTAAGGTGCGCTCTGATGTCAGTTTCCACACCGGCAATATTCTTTTTACGGCTGACGTTGCCATCGCCGGAAATGTACGAGCAGGCTTTGAAGTTTCCGGCGACAATGTGCTCATAACCGGCATGGTGGAAGGCGGCACAGTACATGCTCGCAAATCCCTGACAATACAGGGGGGGGTGCGTGGCGGCGCCAGCAAAAATTGTCGGCTGGCAGCACAAAAAGATATACGCATTGCCTTTGCAGAAAGCATAGAAATACAGTGCCTTGGCAATCTTGTGTTGGAAAAAGACTGTATGCACTCCACCATGTATGTGGGGCGCAACAGCCTCATCAAAGGACGACTTGTGGGCGGAGAACTCAACGGGCGTCAAGGTGTACTTGTGGCAGGAAGCGTCGGCAATAAAGCCGGCACGGGCACCAGAATTTTCTTGGGCTATGACCCTAAATATATACGCAAATTACAAAAAATTAACTTACAAATCACAAACTTAAGCAGTGTTTTACGTCATCTCAATGCTGTGGCCGGCCACCTTGACCCCAGTGCCACCGACGCAAGCAAAAAACTGCATAAGCTACGCATCCGACATGAACGTTTGCTGCATATGCGTCAGCTGTTATGGTCACGCTTGCAATTAGACGAAGCACACAATAAGCACTGTAAGGTTGTGATTATGGGAGATATTTTTCCGGGCGTTGAAATTGCCATAGGTCAAGCCTATCTACGTGTGGATAAGTTCTGTACATGTATGGTTTTTTCCCTCGTAAATAATGAAATCATATCTTCACCCTATGTGGCGGTAAAACAATAATGACAAAAGCAAAGCTCATACACAAAGACGGCGAACACTCTGATATTATGGTAGATCGCCCGAACCAATCTCCCCTCTATATGCTCGGCGGCGGTGGCCAAGAGCGTGAAGAGCATATCATTGCAAAGTGGCAAAATCCCAAATCATCGACGACGCTTAACAATTTACCGGTTTTTTTAGGCGCAGGCTTTGGCTACGGCGTGCTTGCTTTGCTCAAAAACTATTCCGGCCCCCTCGCCATCATTGACAAAGATTTGGATATCCAAGAACTTACCAATGTTAAAGCCAAGCTCAAACAAGCCTGCACAGCAAAACAGTGGGATAATATTTTTTGGATAGAAACGGATAATGCCGATGATGCATTGCGCCGCTTAACACTGTGGCAAACTCAGCACAAAGGTCAAGCATTTATACCTTTTATGCATCCTTTCTACGCAAGATTGCACAAAGAATGGTACGGACTGCTGCGAGAGCACATCAAGGCCAGTCACGAATATGATTTTTGGGGCAAAGTGCGTAAACCTCGTTTTTTGCAAAAAAATCCCCGTGTTCTGCTCATAACCAGTAAATTCTTTCTCATGGGAGAACTCGCCCACGCCTGCAAGCGACTTGGCCTTGAGCACAAGCTTTTGACCATACCTGACGAAAGCATTGCCAGCAGTGAATTTGTCAAAACATTTCTGAACGCTGTGGTGGAGTTTCAGCCGGATTGCCTCATTACCTTGAACCACTTGGGGCTGGATAAAGAAGGTGTCCTCATGAATCTTTTGGCTCAGCTTCAATTGCCGCTTGCTTCGTGGTTTGTGGACAATCCACACTTAATTGTCCATGAATATCAAAACCTTAAAAGCCCTTGGGTCTACATCTTTACATGGGATTCAGACAATATATCCTCCTTGCGTGACCTAGGCTTTGAGCATGTTTCCTACCTCCCCCTAGGCACAAATACCGATCTTTTCCGCCCAAATACTCAAGGAAAAGCGGCTTGGAAGAGCGATATTTCCTTCGTTGGCAACTCCATGCTCTACAAAGTGCAAACACGTCTGGCTAAAACCATGCTTCCCTTGAAACTTTTAGAGAGCTTTGAAGATGTCGCCTTGCGTTTTTGCCATAGTCATCAGCGTTCTGTGGTGGAATTTTTAAGAGAACATGCACCAAACGAATACGCACTCTATAAGAACCTCCCCAGCAATGACGTGCGCCTTGGCTATGAAACCGCCCTTACTTGGGAGGCCACACGAGTATACCGCGCCGATTGTGTTGCCAAAACGCTCCCCTTTAAGCCCTTGCTTGTGGGTGACAGCGGCTGGAATTTTATATTCGCAAAGCACGAAGGTCAATTCACGGTGCACAAAGAGCTTAATTATTACGATGAATTATTTAGCTTTTATCCTCTTTCGGCCATCAACTTCAACTGCACAAGCAAACAAATGAAGGGGGCAGTAAATCAACGTATTTTTGATGTGCCTGCCTGCAATGCCTTTGTGCTCACCGATTGGCGTGAGCAAATGGACAACCTTTTTGAGCCGCAAAAGGAAATCGCCTATTATAAAGAACTTGAGGAAATACCTGATTTGGTAAGCTATTATCTAAAACATAAAAACGAAAGGCAGCGTATTACCACGGCAGCACGGCGACGGGTCTTGGCCGAACACACTTGGGAACATCGCTTGCAAAGTTTGCTGGCAAGTATGCAAAAAGTGTACGGCGGATAAAAAGTAACCCTTAGAGTATAGTTCATCAAAAATTATGAATAAACCAATACTTATACTACAAATGCAGCGCATGGGCGACCTAATCTTAAGCTTTCCTCTGCTTGGATTGTTGCAAAAAAAATTCCCGAATAATCCACTATGGACGGTGGCTGAACCTTGTTTCTTCACACAGTTTTATGATTTTACCCCAAAGACAGTTTTTTTTCCACCCACAGCAGCCAAGCAACTGCAAAGCCAAGCTTACGAAATGGTTATCAATCTCAGCCATCGTGAAGATGCCAAAATCCTAGCGGGACAAGTACAAGCCGAGAAACGCTATGGATTTTATCAAAAAAAATCCACAACTTACATTGGAGGTGAGTGGCCACTATATAGAGCAAGCATGGTGCAAAATAACCACTTCAACCTTTTTCATTGGAGTGACTTATACGTCTTGGAACATTTGCAAGGAGCAAAAATACCACCTTGGAAAACAGCAAGCTCCATCCAACAGCATGAAAAAATCATTGGAATTTTTGTGGGTGCCAGCGAAAAAGAAAAACGCCCTACCCCGCTTTTTTTTGCAAAGCTTGCCAAATCCCTTTCACGCAAAGGCTATCGTACCTTTTTTTTGGGCGGACCGGAAGATATTCCCATTGCCAACGAAGCCGTTGCCTTAAGCGGCCTACAAGGAGCATCGCTTTGTGGTACATTTAACCTCAAGCAATTAGTTGTTATACTTAAAAAGCTTGCCCTTTTTATCACCGCAGATACAGGCCCCATGCACTTGGCTGCTTGGGTACACACGCCCATTTTGAATATTTCCCTAGGACCGGTCAACCCTTGGGAAACAGGGCCGCGCGCCGTTTCCTACGCTCACAACAAACCGGCCAATTATATTGTGCAACCAAACATCGCTTGCTCGGCCTGCTGGAAAGCCTGCTACGCAACTCAGCGCTGCCAAGACCGTCTCCACCCGGAGCGCATCGCCCTGCTCGCACACGCCATATTGCATACAACCACCGAAAATAATATGCTAAACCGTATCGAACTGCCCGGGCTGAACGTCTTTCGAACCGCCAACGATGCCTTTGGACGCTATGACCTTGTGCCCCTTAACGCCACCGAAACCGGCGTGCGGCATACACTAGGCAAATTTTGGCAAAGCTGGTTTTGGTATCGCCTACAAAAAAACATAAACACCCTACCCCATGAACAATTCCATGAACAATTCCACGAGATATGCGTAAAACACCAACACACAGGCCATATGCTCCGCCACGGCATCCTCGAATTGGGCAATACTTTCCGCAAATACTTAAAACAATCGTTTAAGAATAAAAATACGCACTTACCGGCACAACTGTGGAAATACTTTCCGGCGGTAACACACCCCCTTAGCTCATTTTTGCAGCTTTATATACAAAACAACGAATATTCACACGGCGCATGGGAACAAGTTCTACAGGATCTCGAAGATATGTATACCATTGTTTCCGGATAAGGCATTTTAATTTGAAATACGTGGCTATTGCCTTTAGTCAGCTACTTTTTATCTGGGGGGAAGGAAAAC
>CAYJHK010000041.1:0-11348 GCA_964369515.1 uncultured Desulfovibrionaceae bacterium | reverse complement strand
TTGGCGCAAGCAAAAGTTCCCCCCACAAAAAATATCGCAAATTAGAATGCCGTGTAGTTAAAGTAGGGGCAGTTATAAAAGAAAAGCTATATAACCTCTTCCGATGCATGATTGCGCATGGCTTGCCAGAGATTTTCCAGACCAAGGCGGCTGGAAGCAGACGTGATAATGGGCGTCACACCACGCAGATAACCTGCCCAAAGCTTTTGTTTTTCACTTCTTTCACGTTGTTTGCATTTGTCGGCCTTGGTCAAGATGGGCAGGAGCGTAATATTGTTTGCGTGGGCAAAATCCACCAGCTGCAAGTCAAGCTTTTGTGGTGGCAAGCGGCAGTCTAGCAAAACCGCCAGTGCCCTCAACGTAGCACAGCTTAGCAAATAGCGTTGCATAAGCTTACCCCAAGTGTTTCGCTCTTGCTTGCTGCAACGTGCATAACCGTAACCGGGTAGATCTACAATATAGAAACCTTCAGGTTGGACCCGATAGAAATTTAAGGATCGGGTTTTACCCGGCGTTGCACTGATTTTTGCCAACGACTTTCTGCCGGCAAGAGCATTGACCAAGGAGGATTTCCCCACATTGGAACGCCCGGCCAAGGCAATTTGTGCTTGCTCTAAGCTTAAAATCTGCTCAAAAGTGTAGGCTGTGGTCTCTAAAATCAGCTCGGATGCCATGTTCATTTCCTCTTAAAAAATCTAAATGCCTCAAAATGTCTCACATTCTAGTACAGACTTTAGCTTGACAAGTTATGCGGAATGGGTAAAAAGTTTACGGTTACATACGAGCATATACACTGAATTTATATAAAAGGCAAATGGTGAATTTATGATCCAAATCCTCATTCTCAACGGTCCTAATTTGGGTGCACTTGGACAAAGACAACCGCATATTTACGGACATGAAGGTATGCAGGCACTTCCGGCATTGGTTGAAGAGCTTTTGCAAGAAAAGTATAATGATATTCAATTGCATTTTTTTCAATCAAACCATGAAGGCGAAATCATTGATCGGCTTGAAAAAGCTCGACTTGAGCGTATGGACGGTGTTGTGCTCAATGCCGGTGCTTTCACGCATACCAGTTTGGCCTTGGCCGATTGTTTGGCGTGGATAGAATTGCCTTGCGTTGAGGTTCACTTGAGCAATGTCCATGCACGCAAGGAAAAAATCCGCCATACCAGCATGTTGGCACCACATGTGCTGGGGGTTATTTCCGGCTTTGGCATGAAGAGTTATGCGCTTGCTGTTCAGGCATTAATGTTACAACTACATAAAAAATAGGAGTTTATATGTATTCAACCACCGACTTTAGAAAAGGTCTTAAAATCGAAATTGACGGTACCCCCTTTGAAATAGTGGATTTCCAGCACTTTAAGCCCGGCAAGGGCGGCGCCATGGTTCGCACAAAATTGCGCAATATTCTTAACGGGCGCATTGTGGATAATACATTTCGATCCGGTGAAAAAGTTAATCGCCCCGACCTTGAAACTCGTGATATGCAGTTTTTGTACCATGAAGGGGACGATTTGATTTTCATGGATATGACGAGCTATGAGCAATTGCAAATGAAGGCCGAGGCCACGGGCGGCAAGTCCGACTTTCTTAAAGATGGTCAAGAATGTCGTGTTCTTATGTACAATGGCAATCCACTTGACATCGACATTCCCGTCGCGCTTGTTTTGGAAGTTACGCATACGGAGCCGGGAGCCAAGGGCGATACGGTGAGCAACGTGACAAAGCCTGCCACCTTGGAAACGGGACTTGTTATTCAAGTACCCATTTTTGTCAATGAAGGCAATAGGGTAAAGGTGGATACAAGAACGAGGGAATACCTTGGACGTGAATAATCAGTAAATTTTTTCAGAACTTGCATTTTGGATTAATGGGGCTTGCACGCACAAAGCCCCGGAGGGTAGTTTTACGGACGCCAAAAAATTAGCCCGTGAATTTTCGGGATTTTTTCTCATGTTTTGGGGGCTTTATGTCTTTTTAAGCTTGGTGACGCACACTCCAACCGATCCGAGCTTAAACCATATTACCACAAAGTCGTATGTTGTGCAAAATTCAGCCGGTATTTTGGGTGCGTACCTCTCCGGCTTTTTAAACGATGTCTTTGGGATTGCAGCCTATATTTGGCCCTTGGTATTTGGGGCTGTGGGTGTTGCCTTCCTTATGCCAACATATGAACTGCTATGGTGGCGTTGGCTTGGATATTTTTTGCTCACAGTGTGCCTGCTTTTCGTGGGGGCGGCATTTAATATTCGCCTTGGTACCATTCACGGGGGCGGCATGGTTGGAGCAACGCTGTTTTCCCATGCCGCTCGTGCTTTAAATCCTTGGGGTTCTGTGATTTTGTGGCTTTTTTTATTTACAATGGCCGCACAGCTCGCCTTTGGCATTTCTTGGGTACAGCTGTATAAAAATCTCCTTGCCTTTTGGGGTAAACGTTTGAAAAATCTACCTCAATTGGCTTTACCGCAAAAAACGTCCGAGGAGCAAGACCCCAAACCTCGTGTTGAAATCACAGAGCGATATAGTGAAGAAAGTCAAGAAAATGTGGAAGTTTCCGGCGAGTCAAAAAACTTTAAGCGTTTTGTACCACGCCTACATGTTTCGGCGTTTTTCAGCGGCATAAAGGCTTTTTTTGCAAGATTTTTTGCTCGCAAACACACCGAAGTTATGCCGGAAATCTATGACATTGAGCCGGTGTATACAACCGACGATCCGCACATAAGTATTGTACCGTATGAAGAAGTGCAAGACTTTGAAATGACAACAGAACAACAGTCTCCAGATGAAGGTGATATGGTGCATGGCATTGTCGTGCCTGTGAAACCGCTTGATCTTGTAGAACCTTTGGAACCCGTGGAGCCGGCAGAGCCACAAGAACCGGCGGCAAAGCCACGAGCTGTGCCCGAAGTAAGCATTACCCCCCCCGTAAAAAAGGTCAAGCCTCCCAAAATGAGCTTTCCCTTTCCGCCCCATGAACTTTTGCAGGCGGCGCCGGAAATTAACCTCAAAAACCGTGAAGCTCGGCAAGTTATGGAGCAAAAAGGCGAGGCGCTCATGGCTTGTCTTGAAAATTTTGGTATCCACGGTGAACTTGTGCGCATAACTCCGGGGCCTGTGGTAACCATGTATGCAGTGCGCCCGGCTGCCGGTACTCGAGTCAATAAGATTTCCAATTTAAACGATGACATAGCCCTTTCACTTAAGGCGATTTCCATTCGCATTCAAGCCCCCATCCCCGGTTCTGACACCGTTGGTATTGAAATCCCCAACGATATTCGTGAAATGGTGAACTTTCGTGAAATCTTGCAATCATTGGCCTTTAGCAGCGCCGATGGGCCGCTGAAAATGATTATCGGTAAAAATATCGCCGGCAAGCCCTATATTGCGGAACTGTCTAAAATGCCGCACCTTTTAGTGGCCGGTGCCACCGGAGCCGGAAAGAGCGTTGGGCTAAATACCATTTTGCTCAGCCTACTTTATACAAATCAACCCGATGAAATGCAACTTTTGCTCATTGATCCCAAGCGCATAGAAATGGCGGTGTATGCTGACTTGCCGCACCTTGTGCATCCTGTGGTTACCGAAATGCAACACGCCAAGACTGCGCTGGAATGGGCGGTGCACGAAATGGACAGACGCTATGAGTGCATGGCTCGGCTAGGTGTGCGTAATATTATTGGATATAATCAAAAATTGCGCACGCTTGACAAAGAATATCCCCAGCAAAAGCCCGTGGAAATTGCGGAGCTGGAGCAGCTTCCTTATCTTGTTATTATTATTGACGAACTTGCAGACTTGATGCTCACTGCCGCCCGTGAAGTTGAAACAAGCATTGTTCGACTGGCGCAACTGGCACGTGCTGCCGGTATTCATATGATTTTAGCGACACAGCGTCCGAGCGTTGACGTTGTCACCGGTATCATTAAGGCGAACTTTCCTTGTCGCATATCCTTTCAGGTAACCAGTAAACACGATTCACGCACCATTTTGGATATGGTCGGTGCCGAACATCTGCTTGGCAAAGGGGACATGCTTTTCAAGCCCAGCGGCGGCAAATTGCAACGCTTGCATGGGCCTTTTGTGCACGATGAGGAGGTTCAATCGGTGGTGGAATATTGGAAAAGCCTTGCACCGCCCAATTATACAGTGGACTTTTCCGCTTGGGGCAGTGAGCAAAGCGAGGCCAAGGCCACGGCAAATATTGACACCGGCGGCGATGCCCTCTATGCTGAAGTACTTGCTTTTGTGGAAGAACAAGGCAAGGTTTCCATTTCATTGGTGCAAAGACGCTTTAAAATCGGTTTTAACAAAGCTGCGCTCATGGTGGAACAGCTTGAGCGTGACGGCATCGTTGGGCCTGCTGATGGCAGTAAACCCAGAACTTTACTTAATAGATAGAGGTTATTCATGAATAAAATTATACCTTTGGCTCTTTTTGTCGCTATTTCCCTAAGCAATGTTCTTGGCATGAGCGTTGCGCACGGCGCAAGTCTTGAGGCTGCCATTCAAAAAAAATATAAACAAATAAATACTATAAAGACAACTTTTCAACAAACCCTCAACCATAAAGAAAGCGGTTCCGTGCAAAAAAGATCCGGTACCTTGCTCTTTCAAAAACCCTTCTTGGTACGCTGGGAAACTAAGGAACCCAATCCCGAGCTGTTGCTCATCAGCAGCAAAGTCGTCTGGAACTATCTTCCCGATGAAGAAGTTGCTTATAGATATACGCCGGATATTGTTGAAAGTTCCAGACCTCTTGTGCAAGTTATTACCGGTCAAGCGCAGCTCAATAGGGACTTTGACGTCCAAAATCTTGGTAAGGATGGCGGCTATACAAAATTGCAGCTCTATCCCCACGAGCCGACACCGGAAATGGTTGAAGCCTTCATTTGGGTTGATAAGAATAACATCATACGCAAAGCGAGTATAGTTGATTTTTATAGCAATACAAACACCTTACACTTCACTTCCGTACAAACCAATGTAAAGTTTCCCAAGTCAACTTTCTCATTTACACCACCTCGAGGCGTTGACGTGGAAAACGGGATGCGCAAGAAATAACTGTGAATTTGAAGAGTGGTTGATGTGTTTCATAACAGCTTGTTGAAAAGTTGATTTTTACAATCCGTGTAAAACACTTTTCCGTTATACAGGCTTAGTTTTGGGGATGGCAAATTATGATGATAAGAAACTTTTTAGGCAAAATATTCATTGTAATGCGCCGTTTTTGTACGAGATGTCGTATTTTTAAACATAATGCATGGAAAGTTGGGGCTAAAATGGTGGTTTTTCCGCTGTTAACGCTTAATATTACTTTTTGTGTATTAGTTTTGACATTCATTAATTTGCTCATAAATATTTTAATTCTTGATGGAGATGCTAAACTTTCTGTAACAAATTTCATAAGGCAAATGAATTATTTATTTGTTGGGGTTATTTTTGGTAGCTTTATTGTGGGTTTTATTATTTATTGTGCATATAAATTTTACAAGTTGTGCAATGGCTACTATTTGCAAGATAATGCACTTACAAAAAATCAAATTATTTCAAAGTATACTCTTTCTGTTAAAGCAAGGGAGAATGAATACGAAATTCGGGATTTTATAAATTATAGCGGCTATTGTGAAAAATACATAATGAGCAATTCGGTAAATGTTTTTTTACTTGAAAACCGTATTGGATTTTCTCGTTTGCCAAAATATACTCTGTCAAATACCTTACTTGCCATCTTTCCGCATGTAATCAACAAAAAATTGGAGGATAAAAATAAGAGTGTTACCAACGGTAAAGTTCTTGGTCTTGTGGATGATATTGTTGTGAACTCGAAAACTATAAGAGTTCGGAAAGTATCGTATTTTGACAGCTTGCTTACCCATGGACTGGTATATAAAGTCATCTATGAAGCCGGGAATTTGCAGCCGTATTTTAATGGCGAAACATTATTGTTTGAAACCGAAAGTAAGATTATTCGAGATATTTCCACGTGTCTGTGTACAAATTTTATGGGAGCTTCAACTCTGCTTATTACGCAAGAAAATGCCGGTTATTTTTTTTGGATTGTGGTACAAGGACAGGGAAATGACGCCAATGCAGGACGTATTGCGCCCAGCGGTTCCGGATCTGTGGATTATAAGGATATTACGAAAAAACAATCCTTTAACGATATTCTTACGTATGCCATGGAACGAGAGTTGTGCGAAGAGACAGGCACGATGAAAAAAGTATGCTCCAAGGTCATTGGCTATGCCCGTCTGCTTGAGCGGGGAGGAAAACCCGATTTCTTTGGATTGAGCTATTTTTCAGGTTCTTTGGATGATGTGAAAATTAGGATTTGTGAAAAAACATTTGTTGAATCTCTCATGAAAGTTCCTTTTAATTCATATCTTACATTGCCGGAAGAATTGAAATTATATTGCGATGAAAGAAATTCTTCCATACAATTGGTTATAATTTTTAATATTTTAAAGCATTTACGTGATAAATTCCCGCAGAAATACGAAAAATTATTCGTAGATTTAGGCGTAACTTGGTGTTGAAAAGAGGGCAGTGGGTACAATTCCTCATTTGCGGCGTACAAATGAATATTTTCATGCTAAAGTAAAACTCTAATCAGCAAGTCGTCCTTGTGAATGTTTTTTTCTCCACAATACATATACGAGTATATTGAAAAGTTGATAGCCATGACTATACCAACCTTTTTTATGTTGTTTCCACAAATTTTGGACATAAACAGGCTCTAAACCAACGTCATTGAGGCTTTGCGTGCTGAAACACTCTTCGCTTAATGCCCTCCATTCTTGAGTAAGCCACGTAGCCACAGGGGCATTAAAACCGGTTTTTGGGCGTTTCATGCAAGATGCAGGCAGTAAGTCGGCGGCAATATTGCGTAAAATGATTTTTCCACGAGTACCGCTACGTTTATACATTGTAGGCATATGTGCGCAAAGTTTAAAGAGGCGATAGTCGAGAAACGGCGAGCGTAATTCTAAACTATTATGCATACTTGCACGGTCAGCTTTAAATAAAATATCATGCGTAAGCCACGTTTTGTAGTCTACATATAAAAACCTGTCGAAATGTGCAAGCCCTCTTGATTCATCCCACGCTTCTTGGAAAAATGAAAATATATTCGGTATATACTCAAGGTTTGGTAATAGCTTTTGCAAAGCCTCCGGATAAAATATGAGCCGCCAACAGGCATGTGCCAATTCTTCTTGGCGTGGATAGGCTGCCAAAAACTGTTTGAGCTTAAAGATGGTATTCACTTTTTTATGACTGTCCGGCAATAAGTTTGTAAAAGTTCGTAATGCTTTAACTATAAAAGCCGGTACATAGTGAAGTTTCTTATACAGCTGATTTGCTCTGTGTGTAATATATCCCCCCAGAAGTTCATCGGCACCGTCACCGGTTAAGGCCACGGTCACATGTTGCTTAGCAAGTTTGCAGAGGGTATGCATGGGAATGACAGAAGTGTCCGCAAAAGGCTCATCCAATGTATTTACAAGGTGTTCTAATTCTTCTTGGCTGCCAAGGTCAGCAATGGCTTCATGGTGCTTTGTGTTAAGAAATTGTGCTGTTTCAAGAGCATAAGGGGCTTCATTGTAGCTTTTATCATGAAACGCCATGGTGAAGGAAAGTATGCCGGAAAAATGCTGTGTGGCAAGGGCTGCCACCGTAGCCGAATCAATACCTCCGCTCAAAAAAACGCCCAAGGGTACATCGGCTTTTAAGCGAATTTTAACGCAATCTTCCAGCGTTTCACGAAAATGTTCGTGCCAATCGGTACACGAATATGTGCAAGTGTTGTCTTGATCCGCTTCCCACTCGTGCAGAATATTCCACCATAAACCTTGCGTGATTATGTGCCCTTGTTCAATTTTAATGTAAGCACCAGGATTAAGACGTTTTATTGCTTTAAAAATGGAATACTCTCCGGGGATATAGGACATGGCTAAAAATAGAGTGGCACTTTCATCGTTGATAGAAGTCAGCTTCGGACAGGCTGAGGCTATGGCAGTTGCTTCAGAAGCAAAGTACGTGCCAACATTAGCTATGTCAGCATAATATAAAGGTTTTACGCCAAAACGGTCACGAGCAAGCAGCAGGCTTTTTTCATGCGCATCGTAAAATGCAAAAGCAAACATTCCATTAACTTTTTCTAAAAAAGCAATGCCGTGAGCTATAAGACCGTACAAAAGTACTTCTGTATCGCTTTGTGATGTAAATACATACCCTTTGCGTAGCAGCTCGTCTCTCAGCTGTCGATAGTTATATACTTCACCATTAAATACAAGTGTATAGCGACCGGTTGCATCGCTCATGGGCTGCTGACCGGCGTGAAGATCGATGATTTTTAAGCGTTGATGCCCTAAACCAATTCCGGCACCCTGGTATAAACCCATGGCATCAGGCCCTCGGTGGCGTAAGCTTTTGCACATTTTTTCAAGCACATATGCTTCAGGAACCGTTGCTGCATCTTGGGGAATAAAACCGCATATACCGCACATGTGGCAAACTACTTTAGTGAATTTTTGTTGACGCTGACAATCAGTTGTCTGATTTGTTCGGCAACAAGTCCGATTCCCAGCATTAAAAAGCTTCCGAATGTGCTCATTATTCCAATATAGTAGCCGATTTTTATATCGGTAATGGCCGTAAACAAAAAGCAAAAAAATGCAAACAAAAGCCAAATGGAGCTGAATAAGAAAAATATTTTCAGCGGATTGAAATATAATATTTGTTTTAAAATATAGGTGATCGTACGTAGTGAGTCTTTGAATAGGCGTACATGACTTGAACCGACCCGTGCATAATAATCGGTGGGGACATAGGCCACAAAGAGATTATTCATCATGTATGCAAGGGTGATTGAAGTTGTAAAACTAAAAGTTTCACATAGATGTGCATCAAATTGCAAGGATTTCTCGCGGGAAAAAACCCGAAAGCCTGAATTGATGTCTTCTATCTCTTTTTCAGTGGACCACTCCACAATCTTTTTCAAGAATTTACGCAACAAAGACTTATAAGCAGATTGACGATAATTTTTACCCTTGCGTGCACCCACTACCATATCAAAGCCTTCCTTGTATTTTTCTAAAAGCTTAGGTATGTCTTGCACCGGATACGTGCTATCGGCATCCGTGATGACAATGGTATCATATTTTGCGTTATAAATGCCATCTTTAAGAGATCTCCCATAGCCGGCATTGGCAGGATGCTTTATAATTTTGGCACCGGCTTCATGGGCAATGGCAGCGGTTTGATCCTTTGAGGCATCATCCACAACAATTATTTCATAAGGTACATCACTCCATGTTTCTAAGACTGAGCGGCAATCCTCAATGGTTTTTACTATGCCGTCTTGCTCGTTATACGCAGGAATAACTACAGATATGCCTTCAATATGTCTCAAAATATCTCTCCAATTAATTTATTAAATATGTTTTCCAATGCTTTTTTCAATGTCTATGATTTTATAACTTCCGCAAATTCAGCGGTAAAAGGTCTTTAAATCTTGCATTTTTGGCAGGTGTAAACACATAAAAACTCATAAAGCAAAAAATAGGCCACAGGATAAGGTTAACAAAGCTGCTGTGTTTTACGCCCGATTGTCCGGGTAAAAGTATGCACCAAATCAGTGGGATGAGAGCAGGGAAGAGGCTAAGCCATAAAGTCTTCGGCATACTTCGTCCTTCCTTGCAGCGTATCCAGAGCAAAAGTGCGAAAAGTGGCAGCCACACGCCCACATGTGTTGCAAGAAAGTTTTTGAATATGGCTAAGGCTATCATACCAATACTGCTGGCTGTATAGTCTTGCAATGTTGCACCGAAAATATCTTGCCACGCAACATCATGTATAAAATGTAATACGCCCCATTTCAGGAGCCAAGGTGCCAGAAAGCCGAAGCTCCAAGCACAGCAAGCGTAAAAACCTCGGCTAAGTATTCTGAATAGCTCTTTTTGCGAAGCTTGCTTGTCTTGTACATCAAGGCGTGCCATGGACGTGAGCAGGAAGCAGAGTAGGGGCATGGAAAGACTGAGTGAGCCCATGCTCAAGAAGGTTAAAAAACCGTCCAAAGCTCCAACCATGCCCATAAACGGAAACAAATGGCGAGGATTTGATAAGAATGTTACCACAATACAGGCCACAAGTACAAGCCAAAATTGTACGGCATGTGTCACTAACACATACATACTTGGCGAATTTAACAAGAAAAAAGACCCAAGAACCAAGAGGGCATGTCCGCTACTTACCCTTAGTGCCAGACTAAGCGTGAGCACAAAGAGCAAGAGGTAAGAAGTGAGCGTCACCAGAGTGCGCACGCTCTGTACATCAAAATAAGTATAAAATAGGCGAACAAAGGCTGCATAACCATGGGTATAACGATAATACGGCGCTGGTTCTACAGAGTTAAATTTTGCTTCAGCCGCGCGGCTTAAGTCTTGGCAATGCCCATAGCTGCTGGTGAACAAGATCTCATGCACAGTACCAAGAGGTTGCAGCGCCGTTCCAATACCGAAGCATTCCGTATACATATCAGCACGGTGCGGCTTTGCAATTACAGTTATCTGTGGATAGTTTTCCTCAAAAAAACCCTTCTCTTGAGCTGTTATTATGTTTTTTTGCAATGCATCCAAGGGCAACTTCCCAACGCCAAAAAGCAATGCATAGCCTAGAAGTATACACAAAAGTATGCCTAATAATGCGCATACAATTTGACGTAAAGACGGACGGCACTCATTCAGACAAGAAAAAAGCATTGAAATATGCACCACGAGGCCAATTTGCCCAATTTGCATAATACCCTCCATATGTTCTTATTTTATAACAGCTCAGCGTCACGCCATCATAAAAACGAACCGTTAATAACGCAAGTAAAAAAACTTTTGAAAGAGAAAATTGACGCAAAAAGACAGGCCGAAGGCGCATAAAAGCCCAAAATATTCTAGGCTGTCTGCCATATTCAGTGCATACCAAACATACATGAAACTCGCACGGATACAATAAATAAGCACAAGCCCCGTCAAATAACTGGCGATGCGCATGGTTGAAAATGCGCTTTTTTTGCTTGGAAATACCCAGAAGGTAAGTAGTAAAAATCCCACGCATCCGCCAAGCAAAAGCCCCATAAAAATGGCAATTTCATAAGAAATATGTAATGTGAGCGCCAAAATGACCGTTGCGTAATCCACCGCAAGCCCCATAACGCTATTTATAAAATATCTTATTAATTCCGGCATTGTCTTCCTGATTTGAGATTATTCTTGGGGGAAAACTTTTGCTGGCGCCAAAAAGTTTTCCCCCAAACCCCCTTTCAAAACGCGCTTTCCGCTTTTTTC
>CAYJHK010000040.1:0-11650 GCA_964369515.1 uncultured Desulfovibrionaceae bacterium | reverse complement strand
GATGATACCAGCATTGCGTGGCAAGCTGGAAATCCATGGTTGATAAGCCATAAGGCCATCGCCCATGGGGGTCAAACGACCGAAAATTTTGTGATCGCTGGAAAGCTCTTCAATGGCAGCAGCCATAACAGCACGATCCCAAGGACCTGTTTCAAGAATGGTTTCGGATGGAGCTACAGTGTGCAATCCACCAACATAATCAAGAGCAGGAATAAGGGCATTAACACGTTGAAGAACAACTTTAGCCACGTCAAGTTTAGGGCTACCGTTCACAATGTGTGTCATGAGCATTGAACCGGAATAATCAACGGTGAAATCAAAGCTATTAATTTTCTTGCCACAAACCATTCTTGCATCTGCAAAACTAGGCAAAGCCACTACGAAAAGCAAAAGCACCATAACATTACGTAAAAACAACATAAAACCTCCTTGTGTTGTAATACTGGTATTTCTTTGGGAACCTTTAAACGACACCTTCCAGCGTCGTCAAAAAAAACTTATAGCGTTTTTACAAAAATAGCAATATATTTTTTCAACACATTTTAGAAAAACTATACATTATTACTATAAGGATTTAATTTTTTGAACTTTTTATATTTTTACAAAGTCAATCCCAGCGGAAACATGACAGTTCTCTTGGAGGATAAGCAGTTTACTCGTATCCAAAAATGCGAACTGGCTCAGCAAGCACTCAGTATTGGGCATTTACATGCCGAGCAAGTGGGATTTATTGACATTCAAAATGGTTTGTTGGACATGGCCGGCGGTGAATTTTGTATCAATGCCACTCGAGCACTTGGCCTCGTTATGGCTCTCAACACCGACTTTGACACAAGACATTCTTGCTGGCAAACTCAACTTTTGGTGAGCGGTTCGCCTGCGCCCATTGCCCTTGACATTACGCATTTAGCCTATACATCAACAGCTTATGATGTTGTTGCACATCTTCCTTTTGACAAGCCTTTACGCATGGACAATGTGGCAAAAGGCATGGTTCTCGTACATATGGATGGCATAAAACATTTACTTATCCATTCAAAAATATGTCCTTTTAATAAAGAACATTGGCAGAAATCGCTGGCAAGCATACGCCAAGATTTTGGCCTCGAAGATGAGCCTGCTCTTGGATGTATCTGGTGGGATTTTGACGAAACCAAGCATATGCACACGCATAATGCCGCTGAAAATATGACTCAACTGCAAATGCACCCCGTTGTGCGCATAGCCTCGCCCCTAACGGAATGTTATGAAAATGCCTGTGGCTCAGGTTCCGTTGCTTTAGCCTTGTGGATGCAAGAGCGTTTTGGCAGGAGCAGTTTCTTTATACATCAACCGGGAGGATATCTTACCGTAAATATCACGCAAAACGAGAAGCTTACCGTAAGCGTCGGCGGGCCTGTTGCCTTGGTTGCAAGAGGAGAAGCTTTCTTCAACGTATCCGGAATTTTCTGAACATATTTAAGTACATTCCCCGTCTTAGCAGATTATAGATAAACGCATACTGAAAAGGAGCAATAAATGTCACGAAATGTATTGTATTTTGACAGACAAGACCACGAACTACTGGCGTTTATAAACAAAATTCTTACCAAGCAAAAAAATGAACATGCAAGCGATAATGCGCACGAGGACATGATTAATGTCAATTTGCACCCCCATGGCATAAAAACCCTTGTTCTTTCACGTCAAATGTTGGTGGCCAACGCTATGATACGGCTTTTGGGAAGCACCACTGACGACGGCAGCGACTATCGTTTACAGGCATTACGCACGCTTTATGACGAGGTTTTGCATAGTGCGAAAACCGATTTTCGGCGCAATACCGCTAGAGTTTTGATGGAAATAATGAAAGCTTTGGTGCGTGCACACGGCGACATCCAAAAACAGCTCTATCTTGCCAGCGATTTTCGTAAAGCTTCCCAAGGAAAGCCACACACTATTCGAAGAATGCTTAAGGATTATGGTCTGGTAGAAATGCCGGAAGACTGGAGTCAGCTTGCCTTTGATCATCATGTGCACGACTCCAACACCAAGGGACGCAAAAGCCCGACGCATTTGATTATGGATGCTTGGATTAAGGGTATTCGCTACCTTACAGTAATTTACTACAACTACATAAACAAAGCTGCTGCCGCCGAAGTTCTCGAAGCTGCCTCTATAATAGGCATGGACGTACGCATTGGCATAGAATTTTCGCTCCCCTTTGGGCGAAAGCACGTTCAATTCATTTGGTCACCTCATTTTGAGGGGAACGTCACGAAATTCCTAGAGTTTTTAGACGAAGCTCCCGTAAGGCACCTCATGGAGCTTGGGAAAAGGGCTTCCGAATGGCGACAAAAGGGGATTTATGCCATTTTTAAAGCATGGAATGAAGAACATGCTTACAATTTTGCCAAGAGTATCGGGCTTGAAGAAGCTATTATTCCCCTTTTGAATATTGAGGATTTCAAAGCATTTGTGGGAAGCGGACAGGCTTCACATACGCATCTGGCGGATTTTATTTACCGTCAGGTCAGCCCCATTGCCCATGAGCGTCGCAAAATACTGCTTGAGGCCGCTGAAAAACTCAACCCTCACGAAAATAAAGAAGAATTGGAATTGTTGCAAAGCCAAAAAAAAATTTTGGATTGCTTAAACGAAGAATATATTTATGATAATTATGTTAGCAGGCAAGCTAATTTTGCACTGGAAAGCGAACTGATGCTCCGTGAAGATGTCTGCAAACCGGACATTTTGCGCTTTACGCCTCTATCATTGCTGGACTGGCTCACTTCTTTGCAATCATCGAGCTTTATAACATTAAATATAGCAGGTTTAACGTGCGAAGGCGTGCTGACGCTTTTATGGCAATGTCAAGGATTGATAACTCATCTTGATATTTTTAACCTGCGTGATTGGAACGCAGGACGTTTTCAAGATGTTGAAAAAATCAATAGGTTACAGCAAGCTCTCAATGCCGGTTCCATCCCAAGGCTGAAGAGCATTGTACTAGGCCTACTCAAAGCACGTAAAGCCCTGCCCGAAGACATGATCGACAATCCTGAGTTTCATGCGAAACGCTTAGAAATTTTACATGAAATTCTTTATAATATTAGATTATTACGCAATTATTACAGCGACAATAATTTGCGTACTCGCATGGGTACCAACGCAACCGACCGTGTAAAGGCGAGCAGTTTAATGGGTTTGATCTTTCCTGAAACCCTACCCCCTCAAGGAAGAAAAGCCCTTATAAAGCAAATTGATACCGATGTTGTCCCTTACAGCATTTCTCTACAATATAATATACGCTATACCCCTGAACTTCAGCTTAACCGCAAAAGCGTATATCAGCGTATTATCAATGCTCTCCCTTTTTGCTCAAATATGGGTTATACCAAGGAAAAAAAATGGCTATCCTACTCCACCACCACCACTTATACACAAGAAAGCAACGTTCGCCTTTTGCACTTGCCCAAAAAACAAGCCTCCTTGCTACCCACTCAAAAAAACAAACACCCTGTCGGCTATCTTAATACTACACTGAAAAATATTCTCAAAGTCATCCTTGGCTTTATCCCTGCTGCCATTGCCTTCCACCTTACGCAAACATGGTGGATACTTGCATGGTTTGGGCCCATAATTTGGTTTGGCATTACCGGCGTGCGCAATATCATTCAAGCTGTTGTTGCGGGAACCGGCTTTCACCGCTACACACTCTTGTGCTGGAAAGACCATGTGAGCTGGTCACGGTTATGTGATTCCCTCTTATATACAGGTATTTCCGTGCCACTGTTAGAGCTTTTTGTGCGTATCTGGCTGTTACAAGATACGCTTCATATGACAGTGACGACAAATCCCATTGCTGTTTATGCCATCATGTCCGTAATCAATGGTCTTTATATTTCATGGCATAACGTCATTCGAGGTTTCCCCAAAGAGGCTATCATCGGCAACCTCTTTCGTTCTGTATTGTCCTTACCCGTGGCTTTATTCCTCAATGAGCTGTTCTTTGATCTGATTTTTTATGTATTGGAAGTGCCAAATGCCAATATTGTAATGCAAAATACTTCTGCCATTTTATCAAAACTTTCTTCGGACACCGTTGCTGCAATTATCGAAGGTTATGCCGATAAAAAAAATCTTACCCGTATGCGCCGTTGGGATTATAAAACAAAACTGGATGATATCTTTACATCTTATGTCCGCCTTGACCTTGCATTTCCGGAAGAAGACATTAATGCAATTCTAAAAAATCCTAGCCTCTTCTTTGAACGCCTATCGGGGAAAAATCAAAAATTGAGAGCAGAAGCCATCATTAACGCTCTGGATTTAATGTATTTTTGGTATTATCGTCCTCGTTCGCACGAAGTTTGCAAATATGTTATTGAAAAACTGAATCCGGAAGAGCGCAAGGCACTTGGACTTATGCAACTGGTTTTACTTAAAGAACGTGATGTAAGTCAAATGTTTGTGGACGGTCTTGTGGGGCGAAATTTTGCTCCGGCCTTGGTATTTTATCTTGACAATTACAAAGCATACCTCAAGCAAATACTCCATTTGTGCGCCTTAAGTTATGCCGAAGATGAAGAACATTCTGAAAAAGACATAATAAATGCCACCAATGTTGATGTTAAGGCAGCTTGATTGTTTTAATATGTAAACATGAATTATTATTTTTCGTTGCAAATGTAACACTTAAAAAAAATGTAAGTATTTAATTTTTTACGAATAAAATCTAATAAAAACTCTTGACTCATTTTTATTTTAGAATTATGTTTCCGCCGTTAGCAAAGTTTTTTATGAAGCGTAAAAACCGATTCGTGAATATATTCTAAGCTGTTAATTTTTATAAAATAAAAGCCTCAAAACTGACATTTTAAAATTTTTATTAGGAGTAAGAAAGAAATGGCGTACAAAACAGACATCGAAATTGCACAAGAGTGCACCATGAATCCCATCATGGATGTTGTAAAAAACTTAAATTTAGATGAGAAATACATCGAGCAATATGGTAAATATAAAGCAAAAGTCGATTTATCTATTCTCAAGGATCAAGCGGACAAAGCTGACGGCAAACTTATCTTGGTTACTGCCATTAGTCCAACTCCTGCCGGAGAAGGTAAAACCACTACCACCGTTGGACTTGCCGATGGTCTTAAGAAAATCGGAAAGAATGTGGTTGTTGCATTGCGTGAGCCATCCCTTGGGCCGGTCTTTGGTATCAAAGGCGGTGCTGCCGGCGGTGGCTATGCACAAGTGGTACCCATGGAAGACATCAACTTGCACTTCACCGGCGATTTCAATGCCATAGGCGCAGCCAATAACTTGCTTTCCGCTGCCATCGACAACCATATGCATCATGGTAATGCTTTGAATATAGATTCCACACGCATCACTTGGAAGCGTTGCATGGACATGAACGATCGCCAACTGCGTAACATAGCTTGCGGCCTTGGCGGAAAAATCAACGGTCGTCCACGTGAAGACGGTTTCGACATCACCGTAGCCTCTGAAATCATGGCCATTTTATGCTTATCCACAAGTCTTTCCAATATGAAAGAGCGCATTGCAAGAATTATCATCGGCTACAATTTTGACAATCAACCCGTCACTGCCGGCGATCTTAAGGTGCAAGGCGCCATGGCTGCCCTCTTGAAGGACGCACTTAAGCCAAACCTTGTGCAAACCTTGGAGCATACTCCTGCATTCATCCATGGCGGGCCTTTTGCTAATATTGCACATGGTTGCAACTCGATTATGGCTACAAGAATTGCCATGAAACTTGGTGATTATGCTGTCACTGAAGCCGGATTTGGTGCGGATCTTGGAGCCGAAAAATTCCTTGACATTAAATGCCGCATGGCCGGCCTCAACCCCTCTGCCGTAGTTATCGTAGCCACTGTGCGTGCTCTCAAATCTCATGGCGGCGTTGCCAAGGCAGATCTCAATAAAGAAAATGTGGAAGCATTGGAAAAAGGCTTGCCCAACCTCTTGCAACACATTGATAATATAACGAAGGTATTCAACCTGCCGTCAGTTGTAGCCATCAATAAATTCTATACCGACTCCGAAGCAGAGCTTAAGCTTATTGAAGACAAATGCAAGGAACTCGGCGTTAATGTTGCACTTTCTGAAGTGTGGGAAAAAGGTGGGGAAGGCGGCGTTGCCTTAGCTAAGGAAGTGGTACGTCTTTGCGAAATGCCTATGCAAAAACTGCAATACTCCTACGAGCTTGAAGGTTCCATCGTCGATAAACTCAATGCCATTGTGCAAAAAGTTTACCGTGGAAAACGTGCTATCTTAACCCCACAAGCACAAAAGCAAGCTGCACAGTTTGAAGAACTTGGGTTTGGTAACCTCCCAATTTGTATGGCTAAAACTCAATATAGCTTCAGCGATAACCCTGCGCTCTTGGGTGCACCGGAAGGATTTGAAGTAATGATAAGAAATCTTAAAATTTCAGCCGGTGCCGGTTTTATCGTGGCTCTTTCCGGCGACATTATGACCATGCCCGGCTTACCAAAAGTGCCAAGTGCCGAGAAAATTGACATAGATGAAAATGGTGTAATTACAGGATTGTTCTAAACAGAAATATTCTGTAATTATAATAACTTCACTTTTCAATAAATAGCCATATCTACCTTGCGGTGTTTTTTTCCATAAAACACCGCAAGCTCATAATCATTCAAAACCTACCGAGAAAGAAATGTCCTCTCCAAAAAACGACCAAGATGTCCGTACAGCACAAGTTTTTATTGACACCTGGAAAGGGGATATCCCCTCTGATAATGCCAAGGCCTGTATGGGCTATGGCGGTTTGCGAATTCTTGATGACTCTGTAGATGTGCTTGATATGCTAAGAGCATATATGCACAGAGCATTGGATGAGTCTTGCGGGCAGTGTTTTCCTTGCCGCAGCGGACTCAAAAGAATTGCCGGCCGCCTTGAACATATTTGCCAAGGCGAAATTGAGACAAGCCATGCAGAAAACATCAATTATTTAAAGGAATTGGCCAATACAGTTACCAGCAGTGCACGTTGTGACATAGGCCAAACAACTCCAATCCCCTTGTTAGATGTAATTGAAAATTATCCGGATCTTTTGAAAGCACGAAAAGTGGAAAAAAAAGAGTATGCATCTTATGTGACCGCACCCTGTACCAACGCTTGCCCCGGACACGTAGATATACCTGATTATATAGAAAAAATTCGTTTACGTCAGTACGATGCCAGCTTTGAAAGTGTTATGCAGCGCTGCCCCATGCCCGGTACCATAGGTCGTGTGTGCGAGCGTCCTTGCGAAGCTGTATGCAAGCGTGGGCTCAATGGCGACCCCATTGCCATTCGCCATTTGAAACGCTTTGCTTTTGATAAAAAAATTAACGAAAAAATCCTTACTTCCGACAGAAAGCCGCAGAAAGAAAAAATTGCCGTTGTGGGAGCCGGCCCCGCCGGGCTTTCATGCGCGTACTATCTCACACTAAAGGGTTATAAAGTAACCATATTTGAACGCCAAGAGTATGCCGGCGGTATGGCAAAATACGGCATTCCCGACTATCGCCTGCCACCTCCCATTTTGGCGCAAGAAGTTGAGCGCATCACTGCGCTTGGCTGTGAAATACGCTATGGTGTTGATATCGGTAAGGATATTACCATTAAAAATTTAGAGGAACAAGGTTTTGTTGTTGTTTTCGTCGGCGCCGGTGCTCCCAATGCGCCCGGAATGCGCATCGAGGGCGAAGATGAAAATCCTGTAAATTATGTGAGCGGTATTCAATACTTAGCGGAAGCCGCCAAGGGAAATCAAATCATCCACGGCAAGCGGGTGGTGGTGGTTGGCGGCGGCAACGTGGCCATGGATTGCGTGCGAACTGCTCTGCGTCATGGCTTTAAAGATGTGCAAATTTTATATAGGCGCACGGAAAAAGAAATGCCTGCTGACAAAGCCGAAATCCACGAAGCAAAGCTTGAAGGCGTGCATTTCAATTTCCTCATGGCACCCACCAAATTGCTTATAGAAAATGGGCGCATTACCGGCATTGCCTGTCAAAAAATGAAACTTGGCGAACCGGATGCATCGGGACGTCAACGCCCTGAACCCATTGAGGGCGCCATTGAGGATTTTCATGCTGATGTGGTTATTCACGCCATCGGACAAAAAACGGCCATTCCAAAAGTTCTCACAGGACTTGAGGGCGGCTTGAATAAATGGAATGATCTGGATGCGCATGAGATTAGCGGTAAAGTTCAAGGTTTTTCCACACTTTTTGGTGGAGGGGACTGTGTGACCGGTCCAAGCTCACTTATTCAAGCCCTTGGAGCCGGAAGACGCGCCGCAAGACATATAGATGAACAACTATCTGCAAACAATAATGATTTACAAGTCGATGACTGTGTTGAACAAGCGTTGATGTGTAAAAAAATTGTTCATGGCGATGAACCATTACCTTTGAAAGATTTCACCGAAAGTATGCCCATTCATATGCTGGATATGGACGTTCGCTTACAAGGATTTGAGGAAGTGGAAAAACAATCTACGGATTTTGAAGCTGAGCGCGAAGCTGCACGCTGTTTACGTTGTTTTCGCATACTTATGCTGGCTAATTAATGTAAAAAATGCTGAAAAATGACAAAAGCATATGGGGTCAACTTATGCAACATTTCATAATAAATAATAAGAAAGTGCCGTTTAACACTGGCGAAACCATTGTTGAAGCGGCACAAAAAGCCGGGGTTCACATTCCCACCTTGTGCTGGCTACCAAAGACGGGGCACAATGCCGTGTGCCGGATTTGTTCTGTTGAAATCAAGGGTTTATTGGGGCGATATGCTCCGGCTTGTGCCACACATGCTACAGAAGGCATGGAAGTTATTACCAATTCACCTCAAATTAAAGAGCTGCGCAAATCCATTCTTTCCATGCTCATCAGCGACGGGCGTCATGACTGCTTTTTACGAGACACCCCCAAGGAAAGCTGGGGAGCCTACCAAAAAGCTGCCATGGATCTCCCTATGCGTGAATTGCCCTGCCCCAAGGACGGACAGTGCACACTCAAAGATTTGGTTGAAGAATATGGCGTTGATGTAGCAAATTTGGTACCGGAAGAAGGAAAATTCCCTCTTGATAACGGTTTTCCCATGATTACCCGAGACTTTTCACGATGTATTCAGTGCGGACGCTGTAACTCGGCCTGCGAAGCCATTCAAGGCAATGGAGCCATCGCTCCGCAGTACGGACGCAAAAGCGAGAAAAGCCATTGGTGGCCCATAGTTAACTATGATAAGTGCACTCATTGCGGTGAATGTTTACAATATTGCCCCACCGGTTCACTTTCTGCTAAAAAAGCACATGGATTATATTCAAAAGACGATGAACTTGAGCGCATCCGCACCACCTGCCCATATTGCGGCGTAGGTTGCCAGCAAGAATTGTTGGTGAAAGACGGACGCATCGTGGAAGTGCTCGGCGTGGAAAATGCTGAACCCAATCAGGGCAGCCTGTGCGTCAAGGGACGTTTCGGCTACGATTTTATTTATAGCGAAGAACGCTTGACCGATCCACTTATTCGTAATGATGATGGTACCTTCCGTAAGGCTTCATGGGATGAGGCACTCACGCTGGTTGCGGAAAAGTTCTCTGAGGCTGTAGAAAAGCACGGTCCCAACTCCGTGGCAGGAGTTTCTTGTTCACGTAGTATTAACGAAGACAGCTATCAAATGCAAAAGCTTTTCCGTACCATTTTTAAAACGAATAATATAGACAATTGCGCGCGAACGTGACACGCCGCAACCGTGGCCGGTCTGGCCACTTCATTTGGTTCCGGTGCTATGACCAACAGCTTTAAGCATCTTCAAAATGCCAAGCTGGTGTTTCTGACAGGTTCAAATATTAGCGAAGCCCACCCTGTGGCCGGTGCTTTGCTCAAACAAGCCATTCGCAAAGGTTGTCGGCTCATTGTTGCTGACCCTCGCCGCATAGAAATTGTGGATATGGCCGAAAGTTTTTTGCAAATTAAAGTTGGTTCTGACATAGCTCTCTTGAATGCCATCATGCATGTGCTCATCGAAGAAAATCTTTACGATGCGAGCTTTGTAGAAAAATATACCGAAGATTTTGAAAAATTAAGGGAAAATGTAAAAGGCTGCACACCGGAAAGTGCGTCGCCCATTTGCGGTATTGATGCTGATGTTATCAGAGATACAGCACGCACGCTTGCATCCGTAAAACCGGCAAGCCTTGCCTATACACTTGGAATTACAGAGCATATATGCGGTGTGCAAAATGTTTTTGCCATTGCCTCACTGCAAATGTTGCTTGGCAATATGGGTGAAGAATTGGGCGGCGTTAATCCTTTGCGTGGTCAAAACAATGTGCAAGGCGCTTGTGATATGGGTGCATTACCCAATGACTATCCGGGCTACGGAAAGCTCTTTGATAAAAGTGCCATCGAAAAATATGAAAAGTTTTGGAATGTAACTGGCTTACCCACAGAAAGCGGTTTAAAAATGCCCGATATGATTGAGGGGCTCAAAACCAAAACAACAAAGGCTTTTTATATATTTGGCGAAAATATTGCCAATACCGAACCGGATATCAAGCATATCGAATCATGCTTGGCGGCTGCTGAGTTTTTGGTGGTGCAGGACATTTTCCCCAATGAAACCACGAAGTTTGCCCATGTAATTTTGCCTGCACAAGCATGGAGTGAAAACGAGGGTACTTTCACCAACAGCGAACGACGTGTACAAAGAGTCCGCACCGCAAGCAAAGCACCCGGAAATTCTAAACCTAACTGGCTTATCTTCAAGGAACTTGCGGCAAAGCTGGGACATCATTGGGAATCCAATTCAGCTCAAGAATTGTGGGATAATGAAATTTCCATGATTGCGCCTAATTTGCTTGGTGTAAAATATAGCCGACTCGAGGGAGACGGATTGCAATGGCCTTGTCCAAGCGTTGACCATCCGGGCACACCTTGTATGCATAAAGGCGGTGCGTTTGCGCGTGGAAAAGGATTGTTTACGCCTGTACAATGGATACCACCGGCCGAAGTTGCCGATGAAGAATATCCCTTTGTCATGAGCACGGGGCGTCGCTTGTATCATTATCATACCCGTACCCAAACGGGAAGATGTGAGGGGTTAAATGCTCTGCTAAGTCACGAAACCATTGACATATCTCCTGTTGATGCCAAAAGATTGAACATTGAAGATGGCGAAACGGTACGGGTGTACTCACGCCGAGGTTCCATCTTAGTTAATGCAAAAATTACTGAACAGGTTCCGGAAGGGCTTGTATGGATGGCTTTCCATTTTAGAGAAAACAACGCCAACTGGCTTACCAACCCTGCCCATGATCCCATCAGTAAAACAGCGGAATATAAGGCTTGTGCGGTGAATATTGAGAAAATTGACAAGGTAGATGCATAGCTTGGTAAGTCTTTACATAAGACTGAAACTTGACAGCAAAACATTTTTTACATAAGCGCATCCTTATGTTGACAATGCTTAGCAAGCCTGCTAAAAGGTACAAGTTACGTCAATAACAAAACGAACATTTTTACATATAAAAGCACGGAGGGGTGGCAGAGCTCGGTTTATCGCGGCGGTCTTGAAAACCGTTGGAGGTGAGAGCCTCCCGGGGGTTCGAATCCCTCCCCCTCCGCCA
>CAYJHK010000039.1:0-11667 GCA_964369515.1 uncultured Desulfovibrionaceae bacterium | reverse complement strand
ACTTTTTAACGTTCATAATAACACAAACTCATTCTACTGATATAAGACCTCTGCACAATTATTTTCTTATATAGCTTTATGTGCGAAATATGATTTTGTCTCTGCACACAAAAAAAGAGTGTGCAGAGGTAAAGGCACGAAAATCAATCACTTAACGGCGAAGCAAAGCTCCGCCTATTCTTGATTTTCGGTCGCATTGACTAACGTCAACGCTCCAAAGACCTTGCGCAATTCATTGCGCAGAGGTCTTGATATATCTAGCGCGAGCTTTTACAGAGCAAAATTATGCGAAAATTTTAGTCACATTATTTGCCCATAAATAAGCTTGACTTTTGTGGAATTATAGCAATTTATTTATGTATGTCTGAAACATTTTAACCGGCATTGTTGTGCCGTCATCATGAAAGAGGTTGTACATGAGTAATCGAGCTGAAAGAAAAAAAGCGGTAATCGAAGCTTTAAATATGGCACGAGCCATGGAATTACAAGCAATACATCAATATATGAATCAGCATTTTAAATTGGACGATCAAGATTATGGAGAGCTTGCGGCTAAAATGAAGCTCATTGCCATTGACGAAATGCGCCACGCCGAAGCCTTTGCCGAAAGAATTATGGAACTTGGAGGGGAGCCAACCGCTCAACCGGCAGCAGATATAGTGAAAGGGCAAAGCATTAAAGAAATTTATGAGTTTAATGTGGAAGAAGAAGAAACCGCCGTAGAAAAATACAATGGTTTTATTGCCCTATGTAAAGAAAACATGGATATCTTGAGTGCCAAACTTTTTGAGCGCATTGTGGAAGAAGAACAGATGCATCTTACTTACTTCGAAAATATCGGCAACCACATCGAAACATTAAAGGATACATTCTTATCAAAAATGGCCGGAACATCAGCAAGCACCGGTCCGTCTAAAGGATTTGTAATCAACAGCAACGCCGCCGATTAAAGTTAAGCAGCTAAGGGAAAATTGACTGTGAAATTTGTGGAAGGAAAATGTATAAATCAGAGTTTTCCTTCCACATTCAATCATAAAACTTTTTAAGTTGGATCCTTACGAAACACCGGCTTGAGTTAAAATTAACTCCACTTCATCTACTGTAAGACCGGCATTTTTGGCGATTTGCTGTGCGCTCGCACCTCGCCCATGTTGATTGAGAATAAGCTCTCGTAAAAACTGCGGTGAACGGGTAATACCCTCAGCCTGTGAAATTAGGCGGCGCAATTCCTCTGCCCTGTCTTCCATGCGTGTGTCAAGTGTGTGCAATTCTGCTTGCCGCTCTGCAAAAGAAGCCACAATCTCTTTCTCAAGTTCAGCATTGTGCTGCAAGCGAGCGAGCAAAAGCTCCTGATTGGCTTGCAGGTTTTGCACTAAATCTTCAGAACGGCGCAAACGCATAAAGAAAAAAAGTATGGCAACAAGCAAAATAAGCTCAATGCCTGTAAATAAAAGCACTACCCATAATGAAAGCATATAAATTTCCAAGTAAGGGTTAATAAATGAGCAAAAGTTAACCACCTCACAATGTATTACATTATGAGTACAGGTGATTACAATTGCTTACAGAAACATCAAATTTTAATATTGAGCAAATTGCCAACCAAGGGGTCAGCAGAAACACTCACTTCCTCTTCTTCACTTTCAGTGGATTTTTGCTTGCGTTGTTCTTTGGCAAACTGTCTGTTACCACCGTTTTCGTCGACATTTTCATCTGTTACTCGTGATTCAACCGTTGGATCAGGCGCTTGCACTTGATCTTGCTCAAGCTTTGCCATCTCTTGAGCAATAGCACGGGACATGGCCAGACTTGTTTCCGGCGCAGTAACTGCATCACTTGCAACTCGTGCTGTGAAGCCCATTTGTGCATAAATCATACCCACAGTTGGATTTATTTGCATAGCACACCTCCTTGGAGTTGTATGTGCACATCTTTGCCTGCAAAATCCTAAAAATCAACTTGAAGCTTACTTTCCTATATAACCCTCAAATAACATATCGTCAACTTTTCCACTTACTAAATAGCCACCAAAGACAGAAGCCAAATCTTTTTTTATAGTATTCACGTTAGCGTGATCAATAAGGAAATGATACGGCTTATTTACAAGATAATAATACACAGCATCTCGAAGTAAAATCATCTTATTTTGCACTTCGAGCTGCAATTGCTCACTCTTGGTTACTATGGCAAATTTGCACACCAGAAAAACAGTACCACCCTTACCGTCAGGCAATGGAACCCAAAACTGCTCAAAGGAAATGATAAAATCCGAAGGCTTGGGAGGTGTCGTAGGTGTCTTCGGTACCTTTATAATTTCCGGCTCCACAGTAGGCTGATCCGGCGGCGGCGGCGTGCGCAATACAAACCACCACAAAGCAGCCCCGCCGATAGCCAAAAGGAGAACCAGCAAAATAATTATAAGCTTCAGCTTACTTTTAGGTTTTTCCTCTGTTTCGGCTTCAGCTTTTTCCTCGCTGTCAATCACAGCAGGCGCAAGGTCTTCCTGTGGCTCAGGTTCGTCCGCTTTAAGAAAATCAGCACCGTCAAGGTCAAGAGCTACTTTTTCTTCAGGCTGACTGACAACCTCAAGATCCAAGTCCTCTTCTTGAGAGCGAATTTTTTCATCAACATTGGACATATCTTTCCCTGCTTGTGCTTTGACTACACTGCTTGGCAAAAAGCAAAGCCTTAATATTGTACCAACTCAATACACATAAATCAACGAAGTTAAACCTCTTTATTCAAAAGGCAAAACTCCTAAATTCATTCCGGAGTGTACAAGATTATAAAAGCTTTGCTCTTTCAAGGTATAACGAAACTTTTTACAAAAAGAGCTGCGTCAGCAATTTCCATTGAAAAATACTTAGGGAAATATTTTATCAATCTTTTGCTTGAGCGTATCTGCCGTAAAAGGTTTTACGATATAATTTGAAACCTTAGCTTGAACGGCTTCCAAAATATTTTCTTGTTGTGCCTCTGCCGTAACCATCAGAAACGGAGTGTCGGCAAGCTTTTCGTCGGCACGAACCTTACGCAACAACTCAATGCCTGTCATTTGTGGCATATTCCAGTCAGAAACAATAAATTCAATTTTCTCACGTTGTAAAACTTCCCAAGCCGTTGTACCGTCGTCAGCTTCCACAACATTATTGAAGCCAAGTTGGCGCAACACATTGCGTACAATACGACGCATGGTTGAAAAATCATCAACAATAAGTACACGCATTTCCGGATCGTATGGCATATTAGCCCCCCATTCTATTGAGTTATAATAATTTTATTCATGTCCATACCTTTTGGCAAATTCGCAACGCAAACGCTTAAGTGCCTGTGAATGCAGCTGCGAAACACGCCCTTCAGTAATACCCATAACCTCAGCAACTTCACGCATATTCAATTCATCGCTGTAATAGAGCGATAATACCAACTTTTCCCTTGGTGTCAATGTAATTATAAGGGGCAAGAGTCGCTCAAGCATTTCTTTTTCAGCCGTAATAGTGTAAGGCTCATCATTACCTTGCATATCTCCTACAGCTATATCATGTACAGCGTCCAAGGAAACCATAAGTTGACTTTGTAAAGCCTCAAGCCCTTGCCTCACTTCTTGCAAACTTAAACCCGTAATTTCAATAATTTCTTCTTCTGTCGCTTGACGACCGTGGCTACGTTCCATACTCCGTATGGCATTGTCAATTTGACGGATTTTCTGCCGCAAAGGACGGGGAAACCAGTCAAGCTTGCGTAATTCATCCAACATGGCACCCCGAATGCGATTGCCGGCATAAGTATCAAAACGCACTCCCAGATGCGGCTGAAACTTTCCAAGTGCCTCCATAAGACCCAAGGTGCCTGCGCTAATCATTTCATTCAGCGATACAGATTTAGGTAATTTTGCCTTAAGGCGCAAGGCTAAAAAACGTATTTTAGGAGCATAATGGCGTACAATACTTTCTTGCTCAAGGGGCAAAAAATCGCACCACGAAGAATGTCCTTGCTCCATGGCCTCCCAAGGTGGAAGTGAATGCTTGTGGGCGTTTGCATCTTGCATAATGTCTCCTTTATAACGATAAGGACTTATCTCTAAGCCTTTGTGCTCTTATTCTCACATATAAATGTATATTTACTGTTGGAACAAAAGTTTTTTCCAGAAAAATTTAATATTCCCGTCAAGACGCTTGGGCACATCCCATTCTAAAATGGATTGCGCAATCTCGTCCATGGCTCTTGCAGCGGCGGATTTGGAATCATTCACGCACAATGGTAATTGCTGCACAACCGATTGCCGCACCGTGGTATCACGTGGGATAATACCCACCAAATCAAGGGAAACACCACTTAAAAAATGCTCGCAAGCTTGATGTAAGCGCCTAAAAACCAACTTTGCAGAGCGTACATCCGGTGTCATATTCACCACAACTTTAAAATGCTCCACGCCATGGTTGATTTTTAGTACCTTTATGAGAGCATAAGCATCCGTAAGAGACGTTGGCTCAGGTGTAAGCACAACTATACGCTCTTGCGCTGCCAGATTAAAGTAGAGCACATTGTCATTAATTCCTGCGCCGGTATCCACGAGCAAATAATCCACTTCATCTTCCAAAACATCCACAGCCTCCAAAAGTTCCAATTTTTGACCGGTATCTAGGGTTAACATGTCGCTCATACCCGATGAAGCCGGCAAAATGGAAAAACCATAGGGAGTGTAAAACAAAATATCACGAATGGTTATGTCTTCATAAAAAAGATGAAATAAATTTTTTGAAGGCGTAAGACCTAGCAATACATCAACATTTGCAAGCCCAAGGTCAGCATCAAGCAATACGACTCGCTTACCGATTTTTGCCAGCTCCACCGCAAGGTTCACCACGAGATTGGTTTTACCCACACCACCCTTCCCGGAAGTTATGGAAATAACCAATGGAAATGTATCTTGCATATTAGTCACCTTTATGCGCCCTTTGAACTGCGTTTTTGTTTTGTTACTTGGGTTTGCTGCGCATTATTCGCACTTGGCAATTGTCTCTTGAAAATTAACCGCCACAAAAGGGAGTCTGCGGCAACGGACAGCGTGTCTCGAAGCTCTGCACCATAGGAGAGTGCAGAAATGGGCAAATGACAAGCGGCTGCGGCATTGACTATACTCCCAAAACTTATGCTTTCATCAAGCTTTGACCACACAATACTTGCCGCTCCGTCAGGGGCGTAGCGATTTAAGAAACTTAAGAGCTGCGTCCCGTCATAGGTTGGCGAAAGCACTAAATGGGTCGCCTTTGTCCCTGCGCTATTACCGACAATTCCAAGCTGCGCATATTGGTCTTGTAGGCTGAAGTCATTTTCTTGACGGTCATATGTCAAATTTTGGACACGTAAACTGGGCAAGTCCACAAATATTTTATCCGCACCGGCGTGCGCTACCAATGCTTTTTTCATACTATCAATACCTTGCGCTTCCACATAGCCAAAATCCGATAGCTCAGCCCAGTGACGCAACACAAGCCTCCCATTTCCCCTTAAGCAATCAGCATTGATGAAGGCGATACGACATGAAGGATTTTGCGCCCTTAGCAATAAAGCCATGCGCAAAGCCGTTGTGGTTTTACCGACACCGAACGGGCCTGCAAAACAGTGCAAACGCTGCTCCCACGCCATGCCCCCCCAAGGAACGATGGGGACAATCTCACTTAAAGACTGCAAGACAGAGTCTTCCGGACTTGCAAGTAAACGTCGATATAATTCAATAATCACCGCATCGGATACGCCTTCTCGCTGTAAATACTCAAGGGCAACCCTTTGGCGAGGTGACAATCTTTCCATTTGCAGCGAGGGCTTCATAAGGGCAAACAGGTGGTCCTTAATCTGCAACCACTCTTTATGCCAATCCGCCCAACCGGCAGAATTTTGACTATAAGCAGGGCTTTCGTCATTTTTTTGACTTTCTTGTATGTAGTTGGAGGCCATTTGCTTAACAAGCTGACTTGGAGAAAGGATTGCATCCTCATCCTTTTCTTTAATCCTTTTGGCACCCTCTTGCCCCAAGTGTCCGGCTGTTGCATAGGCAAAATTGGCAGCAGCCTTGGAGGCTCCCGCTGCCGGTGCCGTATCAACGGGCGGCACATTGCGCTCAACACCTGCAGTTACTTCATACAAACGTTCACCGTCTTTACGCACAGTTCTATTACTTAAAATTACAGCATCCGGGCCAAGCTCTTCCTTGATTTTAGCCAAGATTTCTTGTGTGCTACTACCTGTATATGTCTTTAAATGCATTATTCAATCCCCACTGTACCCACAGATTGTAGGTGAATATCCGGTGGTATTTCAGCCTGCGAAATAACCGGTACCGCTGGCAAAAAGCGTGTGATAAGCTGCGCTAAATGCGGACGAATAATGGGAGATGCGAGAAGCACCGGTTGCCCCTCGGCCATAACAGCGTTTTCCACGGCATTATTGACGCTTTGAATGATTTTTTGCGCCACCACAGGATTGAGAGATAAAAACGTACCTCCCTCAGTTTGGCGTATCCCCTCTTGCACTGTGCGCTCGGCGTTCTGATCCAGCGTCAAAACCGAAAGCCCGCCGGTACTGTCCATATAGGGGCGCACAATGGCGCGCGACAAACGCTCCCTAACATATTCTGCCAACATATCAGCTTGCTTAATGTTATGCCCGTAGTCACCAAGAGTCTCCACAATGGTCAGCATATCACGGATGGTAACATTTTCACGCACAAGCGTCTGCAATACTTTTTGCACAACTCCAAGGGGCAAAGTACCCGGAACAAGATCTTCCACAGCCTTTGGATAATTCCTTGATAAGGTATCCAGCAAACCTTGCACGGCTTGTCTGTCCAAGAAATCACTCAGATGCTTTCTGAAGATTTCTGTTAAATGGGTAGCAATAACCGTAGCCGGATCCACCACTGTATAACCACTCAGCATGGCCTCATCCTTATGAACTTCCGGAATCCACAAAGCCGGCAAGTTGAAGGCTGGCTCTCGTGTTTCAATGCCCTTAATTTGAGTGGTGGCATTACCGGGATCCATGGCAAGGTAATGGTCAACCAAAATTTCCGCTGAAGCCACTTGATTACCCTTTATGAGCAGAGCATATTGTCCGGGCTTTAATTGTAAATTGTCTCGCAAATGCAAGGCAGGGATAACCACGCCCATATCGAGGGCAAATTGCCTACGAATGGAGCGAATACGTGAAAGCAAGTTACCGCTTTGCTCTTCGTCAACCAGCGGAATAAGCCCGTAGCCAACTTCCAGCTCCAACGAATCAAGATGTAAAAGCGCCTGCACTTCCTCCGGCGTATCGGCCGTTCCAGAGGGTTTGGCACCTTTTTTCCCCTTGGCAGTTTTCTCTTCGGTGGCCTCTTCATCTTTCACCGTCAACCTTGCGGCTACAAATGTCAAAATAGAAAGAAGTAAAAAAGGAATCGTGGGCAAACCGGGCACAATGGCAAAGATAAACAGTACCAAGGATACCATTTGCAATGCCTTGGTGTTAAAGGTGAGCTGTGCCAAAAACTCTTCGCTCATCTTGGCTTCAGCTGCCGCACGAGAAACAAGAATACCCGTACCCGTCGACACTAAGATGGACGGAATGGTGGAAACAAGCCCGTCACCAATGGTGAGCAAGGCATATGTGGTCAACGCTGTGCCCCATTCCATATCTTTTTGCACTACACCAATGATAATACCACCAATGAGGTTGATTAATGTAATGAGCATACCGGCGTTTACGTCACCGGACACAAATTTACATGCACCATCCATGGCACCATAAAAATCCGCTTCCCTGCGCAAAGCGTGCCGCCGTGAAGTGGCTTCTGCTTCGTCAATAAGACCGGCATTCAAATCTGCCTCAATGGACATTTGTTTACCGGGCATGGCATCCAAGGTAAAACGAGCAGCCACTTCTGCGATACGTGAAGTACCGGAAGTGATAACCGTTTTATTTAAGATATATAAAATGGCAAAAATAACTGCCCCCACCACATAACTACCGCCCACCACAAACTCACCAAAGGAGCGAATAACATCACCGGCCGCATCCACACCCTTTTCACCATTGAGCAAAATGAGTCTGGTGGAGGATACGTTCAAAGCAAGGCGCAAAAGCGTAGTAACAAGCAACAATGACGGAAATATGGAAAATTCCAACGGGCTGGTCATGAACATGGTGGTAATAAGCACCAATAGGGAAATGGAAATGCTCACTGCCAACATAAAGTCCAATAAAAAAGTGGGCATTGGGATGAGCATCATAAAAAGAATGAGCACAACACCGCCGGCAAGGAAAAGATCCCCTTGTTTGGCAAAACGTTGATAGTCCAGTTGTGGTATTGTAGCCATTTTTATGACATCCTTCTTTTTATTTTGCTAGAGATAAACCATGTGACGTAATGGGCTTACTTTGCAAATATATCTATCTTTTAGGCATCTTACCTTGCATTCTCCAAATACTTGCAAGGATGGAAGCCGTAGCCTTATACAGTTCTTCGGGAATCATATCCCCTATTTCAACACTCTTATACAAAGCCCGTGCCAAAGGAACATTTTCACGAATGGGAACACGGTGTTCACGGGCGATTTCTTTTATTTTTTCTGCCAGAAAATCGGCTCCCTTGGCAACCACAATGGGCGCAGGCGCATCTTGAACATTATAGTAAATGGCAACAGCTACGTGCGTTGGGTTTGTTATGACCACATCTGCCGTGGGAATATCTTTAAGCATACGCCTTTGCATCATCGCCATCATTTTTTGCTTTTGCTGCGATTTAATTTCCGGATCGCCTTCGGACTGCTTGTGCTCGTCCTTAACCTCTCCCTTGGTCATTTTTAAGCCTTCAAAATAGGCAAATCGGCTTTGCCACACATCAAAAATGGCAATGGCTCCCATGGGAATAAGCGTATAATACACCATGTCAAAACCGGTATTAAGCATATAGGAAATCACCACATTGGCATCTTCGTGAAACATGGGCAAAAAGTTTTCCGACTCTTGCATTATAACAATGCCGGGTATTAAGCCTATCACGCAGGCAAAAAGAAGACTTTTCAGCAAGCGAAAAATTGTTTGCGGTGAAGCGAGCATATTTTTCAATGCTTTTATGACATTAAATTTTTCCCACTTGGGCTGAAAAATCTCCGTCGTCCACAGTTTGCCCACTTGCAAACGCAAGCACATATAGGCCATAACACCCAAAAAGAGCAAAACCGGTAACAGAATTTTGGCTATATATGCCGAAATCCAAATGAATAAACTATAAACCGTTTCCGCATCCGCCTGAAACTCGTGAAAACGGGTCAGAAAATGTCTATATAAATCCATGATTTCCTTACCCATGGTCTCAATCCAAAAGTAAAGAATCATAAGCCCCGCCACCAAGCTTACCAATTTGCTGGCTTCTTGAGACTTGGGAACATTACCTTTTTTGCGACTTTTTTCTATTTGCTTTGGCGTCGCTTCTTCGGTTCTACTGGGATCTTCCTGTGCACCAAACATAAATAAGCATCCTTATTGTACTATTTGCATTTACACACATACAAAAAAGCACTGCCTTTTTAACGCAACGGGCTTGCTATTTGCAATATATTACTCAGCATAGCTTCCATTTGGAAAAGATACGCCTCCATAAATTCTGACATAATTACCAACATCATACCTAGAAAGAAAAAGCCCGATGCAATTTTTACGGGAAACCCGATATCCATAATATTGACTTGCGGCGAAGCACGGCTGACCAAGGCCAATGCCAGCTCTATGAGGAAAAGCGCCGTCATTACAGGTGCCGCAATTTTCAATGCAATCACAAACATTTGTGCCGAAAGATTAAAAACTTCCGTCATGAGCATGTTCCCAAGCACCAGTCCACCGGCCGGTATGATTCTAAATGTCATGGCAAGGGCTTGAAGCATATATAAATGTCCGTCCAGTGTCAAAAAAGTGAGCGTTGACACCATCCATAAAAAAAATGCTGTGATGCCAGTTTGATTACCTGTCAACGGATCCGCAAAATTAATCATGGTGAAGCCCATTTGGAAGCCAAAAAGCTCCCCACCGGCCTGAATCCCCATAAATACAAAATTAATGCACATACTTATAACAAGCCCAAGAATAAGCTCACTCACAAGCAATAACAATACGTCCACAGGGTGCGCCGGCATGGCAACGCCCGGCAGAGAAAGCTGCGGCCAAATTCCAAGGGTAATCACGATGGTTGCAAAAGCTTTCACCTGCGTGGGCGCACGATCTGATGAAAAAATGGGGAACATGAACATAATAATGCTCACTCGCATAATCGTGAGTATGAAGCTCAAAATGGTTTCTGCAGGCAGATTAAATATATCCATATGACCTCTTATTACCCAATCAGACAGCAAAAATACCGACAAAACAGCACTTGCTTAGATAAGCCGACACAAACTTGCAACTTACCCTCAAACGTTTTGTTAAATATATTAACTTAAAATACACTCATTTAAATTAACTCTGCAAGAAGTATGCCGTCAAAAAAACCGACACATTTTAATTTTTAAAAATGAAAACTCTTCCAGGTAAGCACCTAAAAAAACACACTGAATTTATTTATAAAACTTTATGCCATGTTTACAGCAAGACCTCTGTGCACTGCTACACAGAGGTCTTGAAAAAAATTTGACATTCAAATTTTAGCCAAGAGCCGCATCTTCATCAACAATCCAAATCAAATCGCCAAAAGTTGGGCGTACCAGCTGCGCCGGTAAAGTGGGAGGAGCCAATAAATCTAAGGATTTTTGTAAAGCTTCATGCTTTTCCTTACCGGAAACCAAGAACATACAACAGCGTGTATTGTTGAGCACAGGAAGGGTAAGGGTTATGCGGTCAGCCTTGCGCTCGGGTACATACTGGTCGATACATAGGCGTTTTTTCTCCATAAGCGCAGGCGAGTCAGTAAAAAGTGATCCCGTATGCCCATCTTCGGCCATTCCAAGTAAAATAAAGTCAAAACGAGGAACTTCCGTTGCAACCTTGAAATGCTCTCGCAACATTTCCTCATACTGCAAAGCTGCCTCCACAGGGTTGTTTTCACCACGCATACGATAATAATGCGTCGCTTGTACATGAGAAAGAAGTTCTCGCCGTGCCATACCATAATTACTGTCGGGATTTTCCGGTCCAACACAACGCTCATCGACCCAGTAAATGGCGATTTTATCCCATGGCAAGCGTTCTGCCCAGTCAGGGCTGCTTAATAATTGAAAAAATGGAATGGGCGTATGTCCGCCGGAAAGGGCGACATTAAAGACACCACGTTCTGTAATAGCTTCTTCACACAAAGCCGCAAAAATATGCGCAGCACGCTCTGCCATGGCAGCTTCATGCTTGTGAACATGCACTGAAAGGTGAGTCGATCTACTTAATTGTGACATTATATTTTCTCCGTAAACGAAATTTCGTATTGCAAACGTTTGTTTTTAAAGGAAACGCTGATTTGTTATTTTTCTTGAGGGGAGAAGGGGAACTTTTGCCAAAGTACAAACAGCCCCCTCAAGAACATCAAGAGCTGAGCAATAGCACAAAGACGCAACATTGAAAAGAGTATTTTTTATGCTCACCCCGGCACGCCACGTGATTCTAATTTGTAAAAATTTTCTTGGGGGAGGGACCTTTTTGGAAAAA